>JBDXCV010000003.1:900000-1167809 GCA_039980135.1 Alphaproteobacteria bacterium | reverse complement strand
CCCTCTTCATCTTATCCGGTCGGGACTGGCTTACATCATGCCGCCCATACCGCCCATGCCGCCCATATCAGGCATCGCAGGGGCACCGCCACCGGCACCAGCCGGCTCCGGCTTGTCTGCAACCATGGCTTCAGTCGTGATCAACAGACCCGCGATCGAACCGGCATCCTGAAGTGCGGCACGCACGACCTTCGTCGGGTCGATGACGCCGGCCTTCACCAGGTTGGTGTACTTGCCGGTCTGCGCGTCGAAGCCGAAGTCCGTATCCTTCTGCTCGAGCAGCTTGCCGGAGACGACAGCCCCGTCGAAGCCCGCATTCTCGGCGATCTGGCGAACCGGCGCCTGGATGGCCTTGCGGATGATGTTGATGCCGACCTGCTGGTCGTCATTTTCACCCTCGAGCTTGTCCAGAACCTTCGTCGCATAGAGAAGCGCGACGCCGCCACCGGCAACAATGCCTTCTTCGACGGCCGCACGGGTTGCGTGCATCGCATCTTCGACGCGATCCTTCTTCTCTTTCACTTCGATCTCGGTCGCACCGCCGACACGGATAACCGCAATACCGCCGGCGAGCTTCGCCAGGCGTTCCTGCAGCTTCTCGCGGTCATAGTCCGAAGAGGTTTCCTCGATCTGGGCGCGGATCTGGTTGACCCGGCCTTCGATGTCGGCCTTCTTGCCGGCCCCGTCGACGATCGTGGTCTCTTCCTTGGTGATCGAGACCCGCTTGGCCGTGCCGAGCATGTCGAGCGTGACATTCTCGAGCTTGATACCGAGATCCTCGGAGATGACCTGACCGTTGGTCAGGGTCGCGAGATCCTCGAGCATCGCCTTGCGACGATCGCCGAAGCCCGGCGCCTTGACGGCAGAGATCTTCAGGCCGCCACGCAGCTTGTTGACGACAAGGGTCGCCAGCGCTTCGCCTTCGATGTCTTCGGCGATGATCAGCAGGGGCTTGCCCGACTGAACAACGGCTTCGAGCACCGGCAGCATTGTCTGGAGGCTCGAAAGCTTCTTCTCGTGAAGCAGGATGTAGGGATTATCCAGCTCGCAGATCATCTTCTCGGCATTGGTGATGAAGTAGGGCGAGAGATAGCCGCGGTCGAACTGCATGCCTTCGACGACATCCAGCTCGGTGACCAGGCTCTTGGCCTCTTCAACCGTGATAACACCCTCATTGCCGACCCGCTGCATCGCGTCCGCGATGTAGTCACCGACCTCGGTGTCGCCGTTCGCGGAGATACGGCCAACCTGGGCAATCTCTTCGGAACTGCGGATTTTCTTGGCGCGCTTCTCGATGTCGGCCACGACAGCCGTGACCGCCAGGTCGATGCCGCGCTTGAGATCCATCGGGTTCATGCCGGCCGCAACGGCCTTCGTACCTTCACGCACGATCGACTGCGCGAGAACCGTCGCGGTGGTCGTGCCGTCACCGGCAATATCGTTGGTCTTGGAAGCAACTTCCTTGACCATCTGGGCACCCATGTTCTCGAACTTGTCCTCGAGCTCGATTTCCTTGGCGACCGAGACACCATCCTTGGTGATCCGCGGCGAGCCGAAGGACCGGTCGATGATGACGTTGCGTCCCTTCGGGCCCAGCGTAACCTTGACGGCGTCGGCCAGGGTGTCGACACCCTTCAGCAACTTGTCGCGCGCCGTCGTTGAAAATTTGACTTCTTTCGCAGCCATTTGAAGTTCTCCTTCTGCGGAATTTAATTAAGCGGCCTTCTTGGTCTTCTTCTTGGCCTCGATGACACCCATGATGTCGGACTCCTTCATGATCAGGAGCTCCTCACCGTCGATCGAAACTTCCGTGCCCGACCACTTGCCGAACAGGACCCGATCACCGGCCTTCACGTCCATGGCAATCTCCTTGCCGTCCTCGGTGCGACCGCCGGGGCCCACGGAGACGACTTCGCCTTCCGAAGGTTTTTCCTGGGCCGTATCCGGAATGATGATGCCGCCAGCCGTCTTTTCGTCGGAACCGACGCGACGCACCACAACCCGGTCATGCAAAGGGCGAAAGCTCATCCCCTTATCCTCCTGTAATATATGAATAAATTCGCGGTTCTCGCCGAACTGTTAGCACTCAACCCGCGTGAGTGCCAGACAGGTAGTGATCCAGCTCTTCCCTGTCAACCCGCCGGGGACCGGGGAATTGAACTTTTTTTGCCGCCCTCTTGCCGGTGTTTTGGCAGCACTCTCGGGAGACCGGTGCTAACTTGTTGATATAAATCTGTTTTCCATTGTCACCGTACACCTGTCCTCGGATAATTCGAATCACCAAGTGATTCGGTTTGTTGAAAGCGAGGTGTCGAAGATGCGTAAGGACGTCGGTTTACAACTGGATGGATGGCGGATCACCACCGCCGAGATCATCTATCACATGCCCGATCATCCCGGAATTCTGCAGAGTTTCGTCTGGCAGAAGCTGGATATACCCCCGGAATTTCCGAAGCTGCGCAAGTTTCTGGATTTCTGGACGGACAATCTCGACGGCCCTTTGCATTCCGTCCGCGTCGGCCACACCGACATCATCGCCCCCCCGAAATTCCGGAACGTCAGCAGGTCGTTCGATCTGCACTGAAGCCCGACAGGCAACTCAAGGTGTCAGATAGGCCTCGCGCACGCTCTCGTCGGCCGCGATATCCGCGATCGGACCCTCGACCAGGATGCGCCCGCGCTCGATGACCGCGGCCCGGTTCGCGACATGCGTGGCAAAGCGCACATTCTGTTCCGACAGCAGGACCGTCAGCCCTTCGGCCGCCAGGGTCCGTATCGTCGCCGCGATCTGCTGCACAATGACGGGGGCCAGGCCTTCGGACGGCTCGTCCAGCAATATGATCCGTGGATTGCCCACCAGGGTCCGCGCGATGGTCAGCATCTGTTGCTCACCGCCCGACAGCTGGCCGGCCAGGCGATCGCGCATGCCCGCCAGCGGCGGAAACAGATCGAAGATGCGTTCGCGCGTCCAGACCGCCGCCGCATCATCCCCGACCCGTTCGCCAACCATCAAATTCTCGTCGACACTCAGGCCCGCGAAGACGCGCCGCGTCTCGGGCACATAGCCCAGACCCGCGCGCGCGACCCGGTAGGACGGCGCGCCGGTCACCTCCCGGGCCCCGATGAACACCTGACCGGTGCGCACATCGACGAGGCCCATGGCCGCCTTCAAGGTGGTCGATTTGCCCGCCCCGTTGCGGCCCAGCAGGACAGTCACCGCTCCGGCGGGAACGTCGAGATCGACCCCGAACAAGGCCTGCGCCGTGCCGTAGAAGGCCTCGATCCCGGTCAGCTTCAACGCAGGTTCGCTCATACCGCCGCCTCATCGAAGGAACCCAGATAGACCGCCTGCACGGTCGCATCCGCGCGTATCTCGTCAGGCGTGCCTTCGGCGATCACCCGACCCCGGTCGAGCACGATCACCCGGTCCGCATGGCCGAACACCACGTCCATGTCGTGCTCGGTAAACAACACGGCAACG
Source organism: Alphaproteobacteria bacterium (assembly GCA_039980135.1). Lineage (NCBI taxonomy): Bacteria > Pseudomonadati > Pseudomonadota > Alphaproteobacteria > Alphaproteobacteria bacterium. The sequence continues at coordinate 1,164,328 of JBDXCV010000003.1, read as the reverse complement.
CCGCGTTCGGCCACCATCACATCGACCAGATCCATCATGCCGCCGCGCGCATCCGCCGCCATGCCCGCCGTCGGCTCATCCATCAACAGCAGCGACGGGTCGTTCGTCATCGCGACAGCGAGCTCCAGCCGCTTGAGATCGCCATAGGGAAGTTTGGCGGCCGGGTCACGCGCCCGGGCGGCAAGCCCCACCCGTTCGACCAGCGCTTCGGCCGGTGCGCGATAGCGCGCGCCAAGCCGGCGGCCGAGCCCGGTCGCCGCGCCGTTCGCGGATCCGAGCGCCACCTGAATATTCTCGGTGACCGTCATGCTGGCGAATGTTGCCGTGATCTGGAATGTGCGTCCCACGCCATGGGACCAGATCCGGTGAGGCGCCTGCCCCGTGACGTCGCGTCCGGAAATCGCGATCCGGCCCGCGTCCGGGCGCAGCTGCCCGTTGACGCAGTTGAACAGGGTCGTCTTGCCCGCCCCGTTGGGGCCGATCAGCGCGACCCGTTCGCCGGGGGCGACCGCGAACGAAACCGCGGCCACAGCCTGCACACCGCCGAACGCCTTCGATAGATTCTCGACCGCCAGAACGCTCATGGCCGACCCCGCTTCAGCAGCGAGGATAACCCCACCAGCCCGTGCGGCAACACGACCACGAGGGCGATGATCAAGAGGCCGAGGAACAGCTGCCAGAGCTCGGTTAGCCGGGTCAGTTCGGTCTCGATCTCCGTGAACACGACAGCGCCCAGGATGGGTCCCGCCAGCGATTGCAACCCGCCGAGCAGCACCATCACCAACCCGTCCACCGAGGTGGAAACGAACAGCACCTCGGGAAACACGCTGCCCTTGGCGAACGCGAAGAAGCCGCCCGCGACCCCGGCGGCCGCCCCGGCAAGGATGAAGGCGAGCCAGCGGTGCCGGGTCACGTCCACCCCGATCGCCGCCGCGCGCATCGCCGAGTCCCTCGTCGCGCGCAACGTGTAACCGAATGGGCTGAAGACCGCGTGGCGCAGCCCCCAGATGACCGCCGCGCAGACCGCAAATGCCAGATAGTAGAAGACAAACGGGTCCGACGCCCATGCGCTCGGCCAGACCCCGAGAATGCCGTTGTCGCCACCCGTGAAACCAACCCACTGGAACGCCGCCGACCAGGCGATCTGGGCGAAAGCGAGCGTCAGCATCGCCATGTAGATGCCCGACAGGCGCACGCAGAACCAGCCGAACAGCAGCGCACCTGCGGCACCCGCCAGCGGCGCCAGCAGCAGCGCGGGTGCCATGCCGAGTGACAGATGGAACACGGCCAGCCCCGACCCGTAGGCGCCGAGCCCGAAATAGGCCGCATGTCCGAAGGTGATCAGCCCGCCGCCCCAGAGCAGGAAATGCAGGCTCGCGGCAAACAGCGCCAGGATCGCGATCTCCGTCAACACCACCACGGCGAAATCGCCGACGAACAACGGTGCCGCAAGGCCGACCGCCAGCAGCCCCCACCAGAACACCCGATTGAGCATGCCCCCGGCGCGCAAGAGTGGGTCGGGGTTGCGCCGGTCCTCTTCCGTGGCAAACTCCGGTCGCCCGAACAGCCCGCTCGGCTTGAGCACGAGGGTGACCGCCATCACCGCGAAGATCAGGACAAGGGTAATCTCGGGGAAAATGACCACCCCGAACGCCAGCAACTCGCTGATCAAAACCGCTGCCACGAAGGCCCCCATGATCGAGCCCATGCCACCCACGACCACGACAACGAACGCATCAACGATGATGTTCAGGTCCATTGACAGGCTCGCCGCCTGACGGGGAATCTGCAGCGCGCCGCCGAGCCCCGCCAGCGCGGCACCCAGCACGAACGCAGCGGTGAACAGCCAGCGCTGGTCGATACCCAACGCCGCCACCATCTCACGGTCTTCCGTGGCGGCGCGCACCAGCACACCGAACCGCGTGCGGCGAAACAGCAGCCACAGCCCGCCCAGCACGGCAAAGGCGACGGCGATCAGGAAAAGGTCATACTCGGGCACGGCATGGCCGAGGATATCCACCGCGCCGTCGAGGCCGGGCATGCGCGGCGCGAAGCGGTCGTCCGCACCCCAGATCAGCCGCGTCACGTCCTGGACCACCAGCACCACCCCGAAGGTCGCGAGCAGCTGGAACAATTCCGGTGCCCGGTAGATGCGCCGCAGAAGGCTCGTCTCCATGACCGCACCGAGCCCGCCGACGACGAGAGCAGCCAGCAGGATTGCGGCGAGGTAACCAACGAATGTGTCGCCGATGGCGGCGGTGAAGCTGAACGCCAGATAGGCGCCCAGCATGTAGAGCGAGCCATGGGCAAAATTGACGACCCGGGTGACCCCGAACACGATCGACAGACCGACCGCGATCAGGAACAGGGACGCGGCGCTGGCCAGTCCCGTAATCGCCTGGACGACAATAAAGCTCAACTCACCCTCCGGCGCCGCAGTTCTTCCCGGCGCCGCCCGCACATGTCTGCGAGGCTACCCGTGACGCTTACTTGGCCGGTCGCAGCTTCCGGACCGTCGCGTCGTCGGGCAGATAGTCGGCACCGTTCGCATAGCGGAAATCCACCATGACGCCCTTGCCGTCAACCTTTGCGGTGCGCCCGACATAGGCGCCCATCGTCGATTGATGGTCCAGCGCGCGATAGGTGATGGGGCCGAACGGCGTGTCGAGTTCCAGATTCTTCATTGCCGCGACCATCGCGCCGGTGTCGGTGGACCCGGCTTTCTCCAGCATGGCGGCAATCGTCAGGATCGTATTGTAGCCGACGATCGAGCCCGCGCGCGGATAGTCGTCGAAGCGTTTGCTGTATGCATCGAGGAAGGATTTATGCGCGGCATCGTCGATGGCGTTCCAGGGATAGCCGGTCACGATCCAGCCTTCGGGTGCCTCGCCCTTGAGGGGATCGAGATACTCCGGCTCGCCCGTCAGCAGGCTCACCACCTGCCGGTCGGCGAACAGGCCGCGCAACTGGCCCTCACGCACGAATTTCGCCAGGTCGATCGAGAAGGTGACGTTGAAGATCGCGTCGGGCTTGGCCTGGGCCAGCGCCTGCACGGTCGCACCCGCGTCGAGCTTGAACAGCGCCGGCCATTGCTGGCCGACGAATTCCACATCGGGCCGCAGACCCGTCAGCACGTCCTGGAAGGCCTTTACCGCCGACTGGCCGTATTCATAATTCGGCGCGACCGTGGCCCAGCGTTTCGCCGGCAGCTTGGCCGCTTCCTCGGCCAGCATCGCGGCCTGCATATAGGTCGAGGGACGCAGGCGGAACGTGTAGTCGTTGCCCTTGGCCCAGACGATGGCGTCCGACAACGGCTCTGACGCCACGAACAGAACCTTGTTGCGCGCGGCAAAATCCGCGACGGCAAGGCCGATATGCGACAGAAACGTGCCGGCGATCAGGTCGACCTTCTCGCGCCGCACCAGTTCCTCGGCGAACTTCACCGCGTCGGCCGGCTTCGCGCCGTCGTCGCGCGAGACCACCTCGAGCGGTCGCCCGAGAACGCCGCCCTTGGCATTGATTTCCTCGACGGCGAGCTGCCAGCCGTTCCGGTAGGGCACCGTGAACGACGCCAGCGGGCCGGTATAGCTGTTGATCTCGCCGATCCGGATCGGATCCTGCGCGCCGGCGATCGATGCCGGGAAAATCATGAGCAGAGCCGCAACGGCGGCGGTGATATGGGTGCGAATACGCATGCGCAGCATGGTCGCAATCTCCTGTGCAATCGGTGACAAGTTACGACGCGTTGATCGCGCCCTTCCGTTCCCCTGGTATCGGCGGGATTGGCCGCGCCGGAGCGCCAGATATACTCAATTTGAGTTCAAGGTTCAATGGCTAACGGAATTCCCCGCGAATCGTGCACGCGGATACCTTTCTATCGGGATGGCCGGATGGGATGGCAGTGGCCAATCAGTTTGGATATAGTCCTGCCGAGTTCTAGGGAGGAATCATGACAATTAATGTTGCCGTTATCGGCGCGGGGCCGAGCGGCTTTTACACCGTCGATGCCTTGCTCAAGGGCGATCAGGACGTCCGGGTCGATATCATCGAACGTTTGCCGACACCCTTCGGATTGATCCGGGGCGGCGTCGCACCGGATCACCAGACAACCAAGAAGGTCGCACGCGTCTACGAGAAGACGGCGCTGCGTGACGGCGTGGGCTACTATGGCAATGTCGAAGTGGGCCGCGATGTCACCATGGCCGAACTGCAGGAGATATACGACGCGATCGTGCTCGCTGTCGGCGCGCCGCGCGACCGCAAGCTCGGCATCCCCGGCGAGGACAAGGCGGGCGTCTTCGGCTCCGCCGACTTCGTGGGCTGGTACAACGGCCATCCCGACTTCACCGACCTGCAGCCCGATCTGAACACCTCGACCGTCGTGGTCATCGGCCAGGGCAATGTGGCGGTCGATGTCGCGCGCGTGCTGGTCAAGACACCGGCGGAGATGACCGAGACGGACATCGCCGACCATGCGGCCGACGCGGTCGAGGCGTCGCCCATCACCGACGTTTACATGGTCGGCCGGCGCGGCCCGATCGAGGCCAAGTTTACGAATGTCGAACTGCGTGAGATGGGCAAGCTCGAGGATTGTCAGCCGATCATCGACGCCGGCCAGCTTCCCGATGAGGTCACCGGCGAGTGGTCCGACCGCGACCGCCGCCTCAAGGATCGCAACCTGGCGACGATGAAGGAATTCCCCGACGTCGATCCGGCGGGCAAGTCCAAGCGGGTGCACTTCACCTTCTACGCCAAGCCCGTCGAGATCCTCGGCGGCGACAGGGTCGAGGGGATCCGGATGGAGCACACGCGCGTCGAGGACGGACGCTCGGTCGGCACCGGTGAATTCTTCGAGATCGAATGCAGTCTGGTGATCCCGGCCATCGGCTATTTCTCCGAACCGTTCCCCGGGGTGCCGTTCGATGCGGATAACGGCATCGTCGTGCATGACGAGGGCCGGGTCGGCGACGGTGTGTATGCCGTGGGCTGGATCAAGCGCGGCCCGACCGGCGTGATCGGCACCAACAAGCCCGATGGCGACATCGCCGCCACGCAGATCTTCGAGGATATCGCGGACGGCACGAAGCCCGGTCGCGAGGCGCTTGAAGTCCTACTGGCCGAACGCGACGTGCGCTCCCTGACCTATCAGGACTGGCAGTCGATCGACGCGGCCGAAGTGGCGGCGGCGAAGCCCGGCGCGCCGCGGCGGAAGTTCGTGACCATCGACACGATGCTTGCAGCCCTTGACTGATCGGCAAAACACCTTAGTTGGGCAAAAACAGCACCAGATAGTTCTTGAAACGAACATGCAGGCAGATGAATGTAGCCCCGCGCCACGTTATGTGCGCCAATCCGAATAATAATCCGAATACAAAACCGAATTAACGGGAAGGAAACACCCGATGTCCGAGGTAGCGGCCGCCGAACGGCCGGAAGAAAAACGTCACGAGATTGAATCCGCGGTTGTACGATTCGCGGGCGATTCCGGTGACGGCATGCAGTTGACCGGCAGCCACTTCACCATGACGGCGGCGATCGCCGGCAATGACCTGGCCACCTTCCCCGATTTCCCCGCCGAGATACGTGCCCCCGCCGGCACGACCTTCGGCGTCTCGGCGTTCCAGATCAACTTCGGTGCCCGCAAGATCATGACCTCGGGCGACCTGCTCGACGTGCTGGTCGTGATGAACCCGGCGGCCCTGGTCACGAACCTCGCGGACGTGAAGCCCAACGGCATCGTGATTGCCGATTCCGGCGCCTTCACCGACCGCAACCTGACCAAGGCCGGCTACACCGAGAACCCGCTCGAGAATGACAGCCTCGACGGCTATCGTTTGGTCAAGATCGATATGTCCCGGCTCACGGTCGAGGCGGTCAAGGAATTCGGGCTGTCGAACAAGGAGGCCCTGCGCTCCAAGAACATGTGGGCGCTCGGGCTCGTCTACTGGATGTATGGCCGCAAGCGGCAGGCCTCGGTCGACTGGCTGGAGACGAAATTCGCCAAGAACCCCGACATCGCCAAGGCCAACATCGCCGCCCTGAACGCGGGCCATGCCTTCGGCGAGACGGCCGAGATGCCGGCCGAGCTCGGCACCTTCGATGTCGAGCCCGCCGCGATCGCGCCGGGCCTCTACCGGACAATCACCGGTGCGGAATCGGTTTCGCTCGGGCTGCTGGCCGGATCGCTGCTCGCCGATCTGAAGATCGCCTTCTGCTCCTACCCGATCACCCCGGCTTCCGCGCTGCTGCATCAGCTGGCACGGATGAAGGAATTCGGCGTCGTCACCTTCCAGGCGGAAGACGAGATCGCCGCCGCCGCGGCCGCCATCGGCGCCTCATACGCCGGGTCGCTGGGCATCACGTCCAGCTCCGGACCGGGCATCGCGCTGAAGATGGAGGCGATCGGCCTGGCCATCGCCACCGAGTTACCGCTGGTCGTGATCAACTCCCAGCGTGCCGGTCCGTCGACCGGGCTGCCGACCAAGACCGAACAATCGGACCTGTATCAGGCCGTGTATGGCCGCAACGGCGACGCGCCGATGCCGGTAATCTCGGTCTCGACGCCGTCCGACGGCTACGAGGTCGCCATCGAGGCGGTCCGCATCGCGACCAAATACATGACCCCGGTCATGGTCCTGACTGACGGCTACATCACCAACGCGTCGGAGCCCTGGCTCATTCCCGATGCGGGAGATTCCGAACGCTTCGATGTGACCTTCCGCACCGACCCGGAGGACTTCCAGCCCTTCATGCGCGACGACGAGACGCTCGCGCGCCCCTGGGTAAAACCAGGCACGCCGGATCTGATGCACCGCATCGGCGGCATCGAGCGGTCCTACGACAGCGGCCATATTTCCTACGATCCGGAAAATCATCAGAAGATGACCGACGTGCGCGCCGCCAAGGTCCTCGGCATCGCCAACGACATCCCCGAACAGGAAGTCACTGTCGGCGAGGCCGGCGCCAAGCTGGCGGTCGTCGGCTGGGGGTCGACCTACGGGCCGATCAACCGCGCGGTCAACAACATGCGCGACGATGGACTCGACGTGGCCCAGATTCACCTGCGCTACATCTGGCCGCTGCCGCGCAACCTCGGAGAGCTTCTCGGCTCGTTCGACCAGATCCTGGTCCCGGAAATGAACACCGGCCAGTTGCGCACCCTCCTGCGTGACCAGTACCTGCTGCCCGCTGAAGGGCTCAACAAAGTCAACGGCAAGCCGTTCCTCATCGGAGAGCTCGAAGACGCGATCCGCACCCGGCTGGAGAAGTAGAATGAACGTCCAAAGCCCCCCGGAAAAACTGACGGCCCGCGATTTCGCAACCGATCAGGAAGTTCGCTGGTGCCCCGGCTGTGGCGATTATGCCATCCTCAAGGGTGTCCAGAACACGCTGGCCCAGTTGGAAGCCGACCCCAAGAACACGGTCTTCGTGTCCGGTATCGGCTGCGCAGCGCGGTTCCCCTACTACATGGAGACCTATGGTTTCCACACGATCCACGGCCGCTCGCCGGCGGTCGCGACCGGTGTGAAACTCGCCAACCCCGAGCTCGATGTCTGGGTCGTGGGCGGCGACGGCGACATGCTGTCGATCGGCGGCAACCACACGATGCATGCCATCCGACGCAACGTCGATCTGCAGATCCTGCTCTTCAACAACCAGATCTACGGCCTGACAAAGGGCCAGTATTCGCCGACCTCGAAGATCGGCACCAAGTCGCCCTCGACCCCGCTCGGTTCGATCGACAACCCGGTCTCGGCAGCACAATTTGCGCTCGGCGTCGGCGGCACGTTCATTGCGCGCTCGTCCGACATCCTGCAGAAGCATCTGCCTGAGGTCCTCAAGCGCGCCTACAAGCACAAGGGCGCTTCCTTCGTCGAAATCTTCCAGAACTGCATCGTCTACAATGACGGCGCCTTCAAGCACTTCACCGAGAAAAGCGTCCAGGACGAGATGCAGATTCACGTGGAGCATGGTGAGCCCCTGCTGTTCGGCAAGGACAAGTCGAAGGGCCTGATCCTGAACAAGGAAGAGATGCGCCTCGAAGTGGTGACGCTGGGCGAGGACGGTATCACCCTCGACGATATCGCGATCCACGACGAGACCAACCGAGGCCTGGCGACGATGCTGGCCCAGATGGACCCGCCGGATTATCCGGTCGCGCTCGGCGTGCTCTATGCCGAGCCGGCAGCGTCCTACGAGGTCTCCGTGCACGCCCAGATTGATCAGGCGACCAAGGATGGCGACAAGGCCGACCTCAACAAGCTGCTCCAGCGCGGCCAGACCTGGACGGTCGAATAGACCCCGACCGGCTGTCTCGACGCACAAACACCGCCAGGCCGTTCGGTCGCGAAGCTGCGACCGAACGGCGCGGCGGCTTGCCCCCGTCGCCATGACCCATCAGATTGCCGGTGCATCCACCGTACCTGTCTGACCCGAGCGCATGGCCACGACCAGCTCCATTCAACCCGACGCCCCGCGCGGTCGCGCATCCGAATACGCAAACGACCGCGCCATCGGCATCTGGCTGATGGTCTGCGCGGGCATGGTGCTGGCGATGATCGTCATCGGCGGGATCACCCGGCTGACCGAATCCGGGCTTTCGATTGTGGACTGGCGGCCCGTCACCGGTTTTCTGCCACCCCTCAGCGAGACGGCCTGGACCCGGGCATTCGACCTCTATCGCGCCTCCCCGCAATATCTCGAAATCAACGCCGGCATGACCCTGGCCGAATTCCGCACGATCTTCTGGTGGGAATATATCCACCGGCTCTGGGGTCGGCTGATCGGACTGGTCTTCCTCCTGCCGTTCATCTGGTTCCTCATCCGTGGCCGGATCCGGATGTCCCTGGTGCCGCGTCTGATCGGACTGTTCGTACTCGGCGGGGCCCAGGGCGCGCTCGGCTGGTACATGGTGCGCAGCGGGCTGGTCGACATCCCCGAGGTCAGCCAGTACCGGCTCGTCGCCCACCTGTCGCTCGCCTTCCTGATCTACGCGGCGCTGGTCTGGTCCGGCCTATCGCTGATCTTTCCCCGCCCGGCCATGATCGCGGACGGGCACGCGACACGCGTCAGGCGCCTGGCCCTGGCCGCGCTCGGCCTGATCGCGATCACCATCGTTTCGGGCGCGTTTGTCGCCGGCACCGACGCCGGCCTGATCTTCAACTCGTTCCCGCTGATGGACGGCGCGATCCTGCCGCCGGGTTATTTCGACCATGTGGCCGCCCCCTTCGAGGACCATGGCACGATCCAGTTCCATCACAGGGTACTGGCGCTCGTCAGCCTCGCCGCGGTGTCAGACCTGTGGTGGCGCAGCCGCTGGCTGGCGCTGGCACCCCGGGCGCGCATGATCGCCAACGGCCTGATGATCATGGCCGTATTCCAGGTGGTGCTGGGCATCACCACCCTGCTACTCATCGTCCCCGTCCATGCTGCGGCGACACACCAGGCTGGCGCGGTCGTCCTGTTCACGATGATTCTAACGTTCGTTCATGAGCTGCGCTCGGCGCCTTAGTTCCGCGCCGGCGCACATGCATTTTCTGCAATCCAGACGTGTCCCACCGTCAGTATTTTCGTGGCCGCGCTAGACTCCCGAACATCGCGCCCCGTATGATTTCCGGGTGCCTTCGGGCGCCGTAGCCGCGTGTTTTGGGGGAATCATGTTCAGCACAATCAAGAATCATCGCCGCGCGTTCCGTTCGCTTGTGATGGCCACGCTCGCGGTCTTCGCGCTGACGGCCTGTGTGCAGACCGCCCACAAGACGACCGGCACCCTGAAAGCCGGCACGGAAAACCGGCGGATCGTGCTAATGCCGGTCGACATCGAACTCAGCGTGTTGAATGCGGGCGGGGTCACCGAGCCTCGCGCCGACTGGACAACCGCGGGCCGCGGCCATGTCCGCACGGCGCTGGCGGCCCATACGTCGGCATTCGAGGCCGAAATCGTGTTGCCCGAGAACAACGACATCCTCGACGACCTCGACGAGGACCAGCTGCAGATCGTCAAACTGGCCAACGCCGTGGGCAGCTCGATCCTGCTGCACGAGTATCTGCCGCAGATGAAGCTGCCGACCAAGAATGACCAGTTCGACTGGACAATCGGCCCCGACGCCAAGCTGCTGAAGGAGAAATACGACGCCGACTACGCGCTGTTCGTTTTCCTGCGTGACAGCTATGCAAGCTCCGGGCGGGTCGCGGTGATCATCATCGGCGCCATTTTCGGGGTCGGCCTACAAGGCGGCGTTCAGGCGGGGACAGCCACATTGGTCGATCTGGAAACCGGGCAGGTCGTCTGGTTCAATCGCCTCGCCCGCGCGTCGGGTGACTTGCGGAACGCCGACGCCGCGGTAGAAACAATCAAGCTCCTGCTGACCGAATTCCCGACATGATCCGTACGCGGGCGTCAATCGGACTGGTCGCATCGGCGTTCGTCCTCGCCGCCTGCCAGACGACCGAGCGGGCCTCCTATGAGGCCCCCTTGCGTCAGGGCCAGGTGCTCGACCCGCCGGCGGCGGCCGAAAAACCGACGGATGCCGGACCCGACTTCGGGCTCGTGAACGCCGACACCATCGCCCATGACGGGCAGTATTTCCGATTCGCCGACCTGAGCCCGGGCGAGCGACCCTCGCCCGAGACCCTGGAAGCGGGGCTCTGGCAATCCATGGATCGCGCGGAGCAGAGAATCCGCACCTCGGGCAACCGGGTCGAGAATGGCGAACTCAACGAATATCTGACCGAGGTCACCTGTCGCGTGGCCGGACCCCATTGCGGCGACGTGCGCGTGTATGTGATGCGCGTACCCGCCTTCAACGCCTCGATGGCACCCAACGGAATGATGCAGGTCTGGACCGGCCTCCTCCTGCGTACCCGCAACGAGGCCCAGCTCGCATCCGTGCTCGGGCACGAAGTGGGGCATTTCCTGCGCCAGCATTCCGCCCAGCGTATGAAGTCCGCCATCGAGGCAACGAATTTTCTGGCATTCTTCACAGTGGCGACGGGCGGCTGGGGCGGTATCGCCGGATTGTTCGCCCAGGGCCGGATCCTGGCCTACAGCCGCGATCATGAACGCGAGGCTGACGGCTACGGCCTCCTCCTGATGAACCGTTCGGGCTATGACCCGCGCGAGGCTTCCCGGGTCTGGAAGAACCTGATCCGCGAGCGCGACGCCAATCCCGAGAAGGACGACCGCGACCCCTTCCTGGCGACCCATCCCGCCCCGGAGGAACGCAGCGAGATCCTCAACGAACTCGGCGGCGCCGTCGCGACGAAAATGGACAAGACCGAAGCCGGGCGTGACAGGTTCCTCGAAATCATGCTCCCGCGCCGCGCCGCCTGGCTGCGCGACGAGCTCAACCAGCGCAGTTTCGAGACGTCGAGCGAATTGTTCGACATCCTGCTGGAAGACGACCCGAACCCGGCCGAGATCCTGTTCTTCAAGGGCGAGCTACACCGCCTGCGCGGCGACGAGGGCGACGAACAGATGGCTCTCGACTTCTACACACAATCTCTCGAAGCGGCTGGCACACCGCCGTCGGATTTGCATCGTTCCCGGGGCCTCGTCCACAACCGCCGGGGCGAAGCCGCCGCCGCCAGACAATCCTTCGAGGCCTATCTCGAAGCCAGTCCGAACGCATCGGACCGCCTCATCGTCGAAGACATGATCAGAAGATTGGCAACATCATGAGACCCATTCGCTCCCTCGGCCTGGCCGCAACGGCCCTCCTCGCCCTCACGGCGTGCCAGACCTTTAACCTCGCCGAGTCCGGAAAATCCGTCCAACTCGCGAATGCGTACAGCATCACGCCCGCGCGGGACTGGAACCTGCTGGAAAACGGGAAGGTCCAGATCTGGACCATCGACGGCCCGATCCTCCAGCGGATGCGGGTCTTCAACGGCATCGAGGACGGCAAACCCCTTTTCGAGGCCCTGTCGGCCGACAAGGACAAGAAGCCACCAGTCTTCGAGGCCAGCATGACGCCGATCGAGATCCGCGACATGTTCGTGGCCACGATCGCGCGCATCGACCAGTTCAACTTGGAGACGGGCGAATTGCGCCCCGAAACCGTGGCCGACGGGAGCGGGGCCCGGTTCGAATACAGTTACACGGACAAGAACGGCGTCGACAAACGCGGCTTCGTGCTCGCGACGACCCGCAACGATCGTCTCTACCTGTTCGATTACGAGGCGGTCTCGCTTTACTACTATGACCGCTATCTCGATGACGCGGAGCAATTGCTCAAATCCCTGCGCGCCGAGGCCGCCTGAATCCCAACGGCGCCGCCATCGATGCCTTCGGGTTAGCCGCCGATCACGCCGCCATCTTCCTTGGTGATCGCCACGACCGACGGGCGCGGCGGTACCCTGGCGTCGAAATCCGGCCAGCGGGTTGCCGGGTCCTCATAGGTCGAGTTCCGGCCGAACGGCGCCCACGCCTTCGCTCCGTCCACGGCGACATGCTGAACGGCCACGAACAATGTCCTGTCGTCGGGCGCGAACTGGGGCCCGCACATCTCCGCGCCCACGGGCACGCGGAAGAACATCCGCCCGCTACCGCGTGCCGGACCCTCGGTTTCCATCGCCCAGATACCGTCCGCCGTGCCGGTCTTCGGCCAGTTCGAGCCCTGGTCGGTGGAAATCCACAGCCGGCCCTGCCCGTCTACCGTGCAATTGTCCGGTGACCCGAACCAGCCATTGCCCGAGGTCTCGGGCCCCCATTTGGAACCGGATTCCGGATCCGCCGGATCGCCGGCCAGCACCAGAATGTCCCAGGTGAAGTCCAGCGCGCCATGGTCCCCGTCTGGCGGACTCAGCTCGACAATGTGGCCGAACGGGTTGGGCCCGCGAGGGTTTGCGGCATCTTCGTCGCCGGCCTTGCGCTTGGAGTTGTTGGTTAGCATCACATAGACCTTGTTGGTCACCGGGTTGGGGTCGACATCTTCCGGCCGGTCCATCGGGGTCGCCTCAAGAAGGTCCGCCGCTCTGCGGGTCTCGATCAGCACGTCGGCCTGGCTGTTGAAGCCATTGGCCGGGGTCAGCGGGCCCACGCCGAACACAAGCGGCAGCCAGGTCAGGCCGCCATTCGCGTCGAACCGCGCCACGAACAGCGTACCGCTGTCCAGCAAGTCGCTGTTGGCCGCCCGGTAGTTCGGATTGTAGCGACCGTGAGTAACGAACTTGTACAGATAGTCGAAACGCTGATCGTCGCCCTGATAGACCACCAGGCGGCCGTCCTTGTTGACGATCGTCTCGGCACCCTCATGCTTGAAGCGGCCCATCGCGGTGCGCTTCACCGGGACCGACGCGGGATTGTAGGGGTCGACCTCGACCACCCAGCCGAACCGGTTGCCCTCGTTCGGTTCCTTGGTCACGTCGAACCGGTCGTAATACCTGCCCCAGGCGTACCAGTTGCCCGGCAGGCCATAGCGCTTGTAGTTCCGGGCTTCGGGATGATCCTCGGCGACCTTACCCCAAAAGTAGCCGTTGAAATTCTCTTCGGCCATCAGGTAGGTGCCCCAGGGGGTCATGCCGCCCGCGCAGTTGTTGATCGTGCCGCGCACGCTGGTGCCGGTCTGGTCGGCGCTGGTTTTCAGGCGACCATGCCCAGCCGCCGGACCCGACAGGCGCATCGGCGTGTCCGCCGTGATCCGCCGGTTGAGCGAGCGATCGGCGGAGGGGCGCCACTTCCCGTCCACCTTTTCCACCTGGACCACAGAGCCGCCATGGGCGGCGATCTCGATGTCGACCAGCGCCCGGGTCATTTCCGAAAAGCCGGTCCTGTCCTGCCGGCCGATGCCCGGGAACATCACCTCTTCGTTGGTGTATTCGTGATTGACGCAAAGCAGGGCGCGCTCGGGATTGTCTGCGCCCAAGGGCAGCGAGGCATAGCCGACGAAGTCGTTGTTGTAGCCGAACTGGCCAACCTGGGCCGCCGCGCTCTGTTTGGCGGGATCGAAGTCCGGCGCGCCGGCCAGAATCGGATCGCCCCACCGGATCAGCACATCGGCGCTATAGCCCGGCGCGACATGGTGGGTCTCATCCACCCCATGCTCGATCTCCGTGAAAGCAAATGGCTTGGCCGCCGCATGCGCGGCGCGGGAGATCAGGCTGCTCATCGGCGTTGCCACGGTGGTCAGCGCGGCGACGGCGGTCATGCCCTTCAGCACGCTGCGTCGGCCGAGATAGCGGTTGTGCAACACATTTCCGAATGTGTCTGTGGGCGAGGCGTTCGTGGGCATGTCTTCGGATGCTTCGAAGGCTTCGGCGCGCGTCGGATATTCGGTCAGGTCTTTGTTCATCGGTTCCACTCCGGGATCGAAAGAGTATCAAATAGCAACTCTCCCTGCTTACGCGGGCGCGACAGAGCCTTGTGTGACGGCGGTGTTTCAGATTGATGAAATCGGACGCAATGACGTTCAGGCGGCGTCGTTGCGCATCGTTTTGTAGGCGTCCAGCGCGCGGTTCCGTGCCACGCCATGATCGACAATCGGGGCCGGATAGGTATCCCCCAGCACCACACCCACCTCGGCCAGTACGTCCGCCGGCGCATCCCAGGGCTTGTGCACCCACCTGTCCGGCATGTCGGCGAGCGCGGGCACCCAGCGGCGCACATAGTCGCCCGCCGGGTCGAACTTCTCGCCCTGGGTCACCGGATTGAAGATCCGGAAGAACGGTGAAGCATCCGCCCCCGACCCCGCGACCCACTGCCAGTTGCCGGCGTTGTTGGCCAGATCGGCATCAACCAGCGTGTCCCAGAACCAGGCCTCGCCGTCGCGCCAGTCGACCATCAGATCCTTGATCAGGAACGATCCGGCGATCATGCGCACCCGGTTGTGCATGAAGCCCGTGTGCCAGAGTTCACGCATACCCGCATCGACCAGCGGGTAGCCGGTCTCGCCGCGCTGCCAGGCGGCCAACCCGTCCGGGTCATCGCGCCAGGGAAATCCATCGAACTGTTCGCGCCAATTGGCGGTCGCAATCCGGGGGAAATGAAACAGCAGATGGTGATTGAAGTCCCGCCAGGCGAGTTCCCGCAGCAGCGCCTCGGCACCCGCCGCTTTTGCCCCGCCCGCCGCCAGACAGGCCGAGGCCGCCCGCCACACCTGATACGGGCCGACCTCCCCCCAATGCAGATGGGGCGAGAGCCGCGACGTGCCCGCCCGGTCGGGCCGGTCCCGATCGACCGGATAATCCGCGACCGCCTCATCCAGAAAATCCGTAAGCCGGGCCCGCGCCGCGCCCTCGCCGGCCTCCCAGCTTTCACGCAGCCCGCCGGCCCAGTCCGGTTTCGTCGGCAGCAGCCTCCAGTCCGCCAGCGTGTCGCCCGCAACATCCTCCAGGCCAGGCAACCGCGCCGGCACGCCGGCGACCACGGGCGCCTGATAGAGCTCGCGCAAGCGCTTCCAGAAGGGGGTGAACACCTTGTAGGGCTCGCCCTGCTGGGTTTCGATCTTCCAGGGTTCGATCAGCAGCGACCCGTTGAAACTCTCGGCATCGACACCGGCATTCTTGAGCATCGCTTTGACCGCCGTGTCCCGCGCGATCGCACCCGGTTCATAGCAGCGGTTCCAGAAGATACGCTCCGCACCGGTCTCTTCGACCAGCGTCTTCAGCACGTCGAGCGCCGCGCCCCGGCGCCGCACCAGTTGCAAACCATGGCCGCGCAGGTCCCCGGCCAGAGACTCGAGGCTGTGGTGCAGCCACCAGCGTGACGCGCCGCCAAGCGCACGGATATCCGCGCTCGCCTCGTCCAGAACGAAAAGCGGCTGGATCGGCCGACCAGTCGCGACCGCCGCGGCGAGCGCGGGATTATCGGCGAGGCGCAGATCCTGGCGAAACCAGACGATGACCGGAGATTCAGACGACATAACGAACTCGATACGTCATGCCGCGCGTTTTGGATCGGGCAGTAACTGATCTCGGCGGAAGGCAAACAATCCCGCCCGTCCAATCAGATACACGTGAAACCGGCCCGACAGGAGATCGGCAATCGCAGGTTCGCATGCATTCAGCCCGCCCGCATAAGCACCAAACGCCGGCATGATCAGGCGGCAACCGTCAGTCGCAAAGCAGCGCCCCGAAATCCGCCGTCCGCGCACCCGCACCGCCGCCTTGGGGTGGTAGTGGCCGCAAATCTCGCCAACCTGAATCGCCGCATCTGCCGGTGCCTCCGCCACGTCATGGCGCAGGACGAGGTCGCGAATCCGCAACTCGCCGACCGCCGAACCACCAAAGTCTGCCGGGGGGTCGGGGTCGTGGTTTCCCGCGATCCAGACCCAGTCCTGCTTCGCCACCAGCCGCACCAGACGCTGCCGGTCGGTCTCGGCCATCCGTGCTTCGCCTGCCAAGTCGTGCAGCGTGTCGCCGAGACAGATCACCCGCTTCGGCCTCACCCGCGCGCAGACCCGATCCAGCCGCCGCAGCGTCTCGGCGGTGTCATAGGGCGGCAGCAGTGCCTGCCCCCGCGCGGCAAACGCCGAGCCCTTCTCGAAATGCAGATCCGCCACCAGAAGATCTCCGCTATCGGGCAGCCACGCCGCGCCCGAGTGGTCGAGGACGACCCGCTGCCCGCCGAGGTTAATGGCGGCGGTCGTGCGATTGGCGGCCGGTTTCAGCGTTCCGTCAGGCGGCATCGAAGCCCAGTTCCTTTGTGTCCACATTGTCCATGGCCTCCGAAATAAGGTCCTCGGCCTGTTCGCCGAGCAGCTCGTCGATCGCCGCGCCGTAGACGCTCTCGCGGCCGATCTCCAGCAGGATCGGCACGGCCAGCGGCGAGACCCGGTCGAGATGGCGGTGGGTGATCCGTCCGCGCACACGCGCCAGCATGTCCGACAGGCGGCGCACATCGGTCAGGCCCGAACCCGCATCGGCGCGGGTCGCCCGCAACAGGATGTGGTTGGGTTCGTGGGACCGGAGCACGTCATAGATCAGGTCGGAGTTGAAGGTCACCTGGCGGCGGGTCTTCTCCTCGCCCGGGTGGCGGCGCTGGATCAGCCCGGCGATCACCGCGACGTTGCGGAAGGTGCGCTTCAGCAAGGAGGATTCCGCCATCCACGCCTCCAGGTCGTCTCCGAGCATATCCTCGTCGAACAGCGCGTCGAGGTCGGCGGCTTCACACGACTTCGTACACCACACGCCGATCACATAGTCCGTCGCCACGAACCCCAGCGGGCCCAACCCCGCCCGCTCCATGCGCCGGGTGAGCAGCATGCCCAGGGTCTGGTGGGCGTTGCGGCCCTCGAAGCAGTAGGCGACGAGGTAATGCTTGTTGGCGCGGGGAAACGTCTCGATCAAAAGCCCGTCGGGCGGCGGCAGCACCGAGCGCCAGCGCTGCACGTCGAGCCAGTTGGAGACCTGGGCCGGCAAGTCCGCCCAGGCCTTCGGGTCCGACAGGATCATCCGCACCCGGTCGGCCAGATGGGTGGACAGCGGGAACCGCCCGCCCACATAGGCCGGCACCGACGGGGCGCCGCCCTTGCCCGGCCGGGTGATGACGCTGGTCTCGCGCACCTCCACAAACTCAAGCAGGCGACCGGCGAACACGAATGTGTCGCCCGATGTCAGATGATTGACGAAGCTCTCCTCCACCTCACCCAGCACCCGCCCCCGGCCCAGCCGCACTTTCAGGGTCGGCGCCTCGACGATGGTGCCCACATTCATCCGGTAGTCGCGCACCGCTGCCTTGGTCGCAACCTCGTATGTTCCG
This sequence comes from Alphaproteobacteria bacterium, assembly GCA_039980135.1. Lineage (NCBI taxonomy): Bacteria > Pseudomonadati > Pseudomonadota > Alphaproteobacteria > Alphaproteobacteria bacterium. The sequence goes on along the minus strand of JBDXCV010000003.1, from coordinate 1,146,630 downwards.
TTGGAGGTGTGGAACAAGCGCTGGAATTTCTTGTAGCCGCCCAGCGCATAGCCGCCCGTGGCGACGAATTCGAACACGTCGTCGAAATCCTCGCGCGACAGGTCCGTATACGGCCCGGCGTTTCGCACCTCCTCGAACAACGCATCCCGATCGACCGGACCGGAACAGGCCGTGCCGAGGATATGCTGGGCCAGCACGTCGAGCCCGCCCGGCCGCGCGGGCAGGCCGTCGAGCGTATGGGCGCGGATGGCGTCGACGGCGGCCCGGCATTCGAGGACCTCAAACCGGTTGGCCGGCACCAAAACCGCCCGGCTTGGGCTGTCCAGCCGGTGATTGGAGCGCCCGACCCGCTGCAGCAGCCGGGTCGAGCCCTTGGGCGCGCCCACCTGCAGCACCAGGTCCACCGCCGCCCAGTCCACCCCCAGATCCAGCGACGACGTCGCCACCACCGCGTCCAGATCGCCGCGCGCCATCGCGGCCTCGACCTTGCGGCGCTGCTCGGGCGCCAGGCTGCCATGGTGGAGCGCGATCCGCAGCCCGTCCTCGTTCATCCGCCACAATTCCTGGAAGATGATCTCGGCCTGGGCACGGGTGTTCACAAATACGATCGCGGACCCCGCGTCCGCAGTGTCGCGGCCGAGCAGCAGGTCGTAGATCTCGGGGATCGCGTGCGTGCCCATATGGCCCGACCAGGGCATCTCCACCGCGCTCTCCAGTACGTCGATGCGCGGTGCCGCGCCGGCCTCCCCGAGCACAAGTGCCACGTCTTCCGGATTGCGCGTCGGCGACAGCCAGCGCCGCAGCCGCTCGGGCTCGGCGACGGTCGCGCTCAGGCCCGCGCGCCGTGCACCGGGCGCCAGCGCGGTCACGCGGGACAGGCCGAGTGACAGCAGGTCGCCGCGCTTGTTGTCCTCCAGCGCATGCAGTTCATCGACGATCACGCAACGCAGCCGGCCGAAAATTCCCGGCGCGTCCTCGTAGGACAAAAGCAGCGCCAGGCTCTCCGGTGTCGTCATCAGCATCTGGGGCGGGCTGCGCCGCTGGCGCTGGCGCTTCGATTGTGGCGTATCGCCGGTCCGCGTCTCGGCCCGGATCGGCAGGCCCATCTCGGCGATGGGAATTTCGAGATTGCGGTGTATGTCCACCGCGAGCGCCTTCAGCGGCGAAATATACAGGGTATGCAGCCCTTCGAACGCCGTTTCGCCCGCGGTGAGTTCCACCAGACTGGGCAGGAATCCGGCCAGCGTCTTGCCGCCGCCGGTGGGCGCAATCAGAAGTGCGGAGCGGCCCGCCGCCGCGGCGTCGAGCATCGCCAGCTGGTGGGGGTGCGGCGTCCAGTTGCGGGTCGTGAACCAGTCGGTGAGTGCCGGCGGCAGGATGTTATGCATCTGTTACCCGGGAGCCCTTAAAAAAAACTTTCATCCGAACACCCGGCGCAGATCCGCGAGGCGCGCGTCGAGCGCATCGGGCGCATAGGCGAGCGGCGGCACCACGCCCCATATCGGTTTCGGCCAGGCCGCATCATGGGTGTGGCGCGCGACGACGTGAATGTGCAGCTGCGGGACCATATTGCCGAGCGCGGCGACGTTGACCTTGTCGGGCGCGAACAGCTCCACCAGCGCCTCACTCGCGCGGGCGATCTCGCGCCCCGCGGTCACCATGTCGTCGGGCGAAAGGTCGTGGAAGTCCCGCAAATCCGGGCGTACGGGCACCAGCACCAGCCACGGATAATTGGCGTCGGTCAGCAACAACACCTCGCACAGCGGCCAGGCGCAGACGGACACCGTGTCGGCGGCAAGCTGGGGATGGAGTTCGAATTCGGGCACGGCATCCGGGTCATTTTCGGGTTGCGGGGCGGACAGTCTAGCGCGAAGGGGGCGAGACCTCATCCGGCTAGTGCAGACGGCCCGCCTGATGCACACTCGAACCACGGACACGAAAACGAGGAACGCCATGAAAGCCGTCTGGTACGAGGAACTCGGCCCCGCCCGCGAGGTGCTGACATATGGCGAGATGGACGCCACCGACCCAGCGCCCGGCGAGGTCCGCGTGAAGCTGTACGCATCGGGGGTGAACCCGGCGGATGTGAAGCGGCGGGGGCTTGGCACCTACGGCATGGAGCATCCGCGCATCATCCCCAACAGTGACGGCGCGGGGATCGTCGACGCCGTCGGTGGTGATGTGTCGGGCCTCGAAAAAGGTCAAAGGGTCTGGCTGTTCAACGGCCAGCGTCAGGGCCGCGCGCTCGGCACGGCAGCGGAGTACATCACGCTGGATGCCTGGCTGGTGGCGCCTCTGCCCGATGCGCTCGGCTTCGACGCGGGCGCCTGCCTGGGCATCCCCTGCATGACCGGCCACCACAACGTGTTCTCCGACGGTCCCGTCACCGGCAAGACCATCCTCGTCACCGGCGGTGCCGGGGCGGTCGGCCATTACGCGGTGCAGTGGGCGCGCTGGGGTGGCGCCACGGTGATCGCGACGGTCAGCTCCGAGGCGAAAGCCGCCCACGCGACGACCGGCGGCGGCCATCACACGATCAATTACCGCGACCCGGACGCCGTGGACCAGATCCTCGGACTGACAGACGGGCGCGGCGTCGACCGCGTCGTCGAGGTCGACCTGGCCGCCAATCTCTCCCTGACATCCAAAGTCCTCGCGACCGGCGGCACGATCTCGGTCTACGCGACCACCGGCGACCCGGAAAACCTCATGCTGCGGATGGCGCTGCGCAACGCGATCGTGCGGTTCATGGTCCTGCACAGCGTACCCCGCGCCGCGATCGACGCCGCGCGTAACGACATCACGGCATGGCTTGCCGAAGGCCACGGGCTGCATACCGTCGCGGGAACGTTTCCGCTGGATCAATGCATCGAGGCCCATGAGTTCGTCGAGACGGGCGACAAGCTGGGCACCGTGATTGTCCGGCCGGCGGAATAGCGCAGATCTGGTACAGGGAGAGGACATGCCGATGAGGATCACGCGCACCGAATGGGCGGTACTCGCCACGACACTGGCCTATATCGCGGGGTTCGGCGCGGTCTTCATGTCGACGGGAAACCGCGAGTTCCTCTGGTACGTCATCACGCTGCTGATCCTTGTTGCCATGGTCGGCGCGGGCCAGCGCAAGGCGGCCTTTCCGCCCGCGATCCTCTGGGCACTTTCGCTATGGGGGTTTGTGCATATGGCCGGCGGCGGTGTGCCGGTCGGCGATACCGTGCTCTATGCCCAGATCATCGTGCCAATCGCCGGGTCCGGTGACTTCGTGCTTCTGCGCTATGACCAGCTGGTTCATTTCTACGGTTTCGCCATCACCGCATGGTTGCTGTGGCATCTTTTGCGGCGACATTTCCCGGCCATGGACGGCAGCTTGAGCACCTATGTGTTCGCCGTCCTGGGCAGCATGGGGCTCGGGGCCGTGAACGAGATCATAGAGTTCGCAGCGGTCGTCATGTTTCCGCAGACCAATGTCGGCGGCTACGTGAACACGGCCCTTGATCTCGTCTTCAATGCCGCCGGCGCCGCCACCGCCATGATCATCGCGAAGATCGTCACCCGCGCCGAACGCAAAAATAAATCCGGGGCTGGCGGCGCGGGATAGATTGCCAAACAGTCACGGTTTTGTGACATAAAGAACCCGGTGGGGAGTTTCGAAATTCCGGGCGCGCATGGCGGCCGCATCCCTTGCGGAGGTTTCAGTTGAGTATCGTTTTCGAAGGGGGGCCGGACGCCATCACGGGCGACGGCAGACAACGGAATATTGTCGGCTATGCGCTGACATTCCTGCTTTGGCCGGGCATTCTCGCTGCCTGTCTTTACGGCACCTGGCTGGGCTTCGAGGCTGGCCATTCCGCAATCTACTTCAACATCACCTATCTGCTGCTCGCGCTGAGCCTGTTCACGCTTGAGCGCGTGCTGCCCCACGAGCGCAACTGGCTCGCCAATGACGGCCAGATCGGCCCCGATCTCGCCCACACACTGCTGAACAAGGGCTTCGCCCAGGTGCTGGTCGTGGTCGGCGTGACCATCGGCGTCGCCGAGGTCGCGGCCAGCAAGGGCGGCGGCTACTGGCCCGGCGACTGGCCGCTGGCCCTGCAGATCATCCTCGGCATGGTGATCGCGGAGGCCGGCATGTATATCGCCCACCGGGTTGCCCATGAGTGGTCGGCGCTCTGGCGCTTCCACGCCGTGCACCACAGCGCGCCGCGCCTCTGGTTCTTCAACACCGGGCGCTTCCACGTGGTCGATACGGTCGCCAGCATCCTGCTCAGCCAGCCGCTGCTGTTCCTCGCCGGCGCGCCGTCGGAGGTGTTCATCTGGGTAAATTCAATCACGGCCTTCATCGGCATGCTGACCCATTGCAACATCGAGATGCGGTTCGGGCCGCTGAATTACATATTCAACACGCCCGCGGTGCATCGCTGGCACCATTCGCGCAACCCGGCGGAAGGCAACAGCAACTATGGTGAGAACCTGATGCTGTACGATGTCCTGTTCCGGACCTTCTACTGCCCGAAACGCCGCCCGCCGGCCGATATCGGGATCGACGGGCCGATGCCGGCGAGCTTCGCGGGCCAGGTCGCCCAGCCCTTCCGGCGCAATCAGGCGGCCCTGCCGGTCTCAACGGGCGGCGACGACTAGGCCCACCGGTATCTACTGCGCATCGTGAAAAATGACGCCCAACGTTGTGCGCGTGCCCGTGTGCAACCGGCTCACCCCGTGGCGCATGTTCGCCCGATAGAATCCCCGCGCGCCCTCTACCGGCCGGTAGCGTACCGGAAAGATCACGGCATCGCCGCGCGCAAGCGGGACCACCTCGACCCGTGACTGCTGGCGCGGGCGCTGCTCTGTCAGGGCGAGCTCGCCGCCGGTAAAGTCGCGCGCCGGATCGGACAGCAGAATCGTCGCCTGCAGCGGGAAGACCGCGTCGCCATACAGATCCTGATGCAGCCGGTTGTGATCCCCCGGCCCGTAGCGCAGCAACAACGGCGTGGGCTTTGTCTGCCCCACCGCATGACAAAGGTCGAGATAGGCGGCGTGATCGGCCGGGAAATATTCGTCCGTGCCCAGCAGAGCGTTCCAGCGGTTGGCGATAACCGCGAGCGGGGGATAGAGGCCCTCGCGCAAGGCCTGCACCAATGTCGGCAACGGCGCATCGAAGTATTTGTACTCGCCCTGACCGAAACCATGCCGGGCCATGATCACCCGGCTGCGGAAACCGTCATCGGCGTCATAGCGCTTCGCCATGGCCACACATTCCCGGGCATCCAGCAATTTCGGGATGATCGCAAAGCCCTGCGCGTCGAGCGCGGCCGCCAGTTCGTCCGCATCCACTGCCGCAAGCCGCGTGTTCAGTTTCGGCATCCAAAAGTCCCCGCATTCACCGACCGGGACAGCCTGTCGGGTCACGGCGCGGCGCGCCACCCGCTTCTTGCGCTATCGCGCAACCATTCCCGGGCGGCGCAGAAGCATCCAGACGAATGCGGCGACCTGCAGAGCCAGCGCGATACCGAACGCCGCGCGGTAGCCCATCACCGAATAGGCCCCGTCGGCACCGACCGGCCAGAGGTTGATGATCTCCCCCATGCCCCATTGCAGGGCGAAGGCCGCCGCGAAGATCAGCAAATTCTGCGCCGTGCTCGCCCGCCCGGCCAGCTCCGGCGGAAAGGCAAGCGCAAGGACCGAGAAGACCACCACGCCCGCCGTGCCGGTGGCGCCGAAGGCGAACCAGAGCAGTGCCGGTGCGGATGTCCATTCGAGCAGCACCAGCGCCTGGACGAGGATGAACAGGCCCATGCCCACCGCCGCCGTGACGAGGGGCTGGATGTTGCGCCGCGCGAGCCGCTCGGCGGCGAAACCGACCACGAGGTTGCCGATCACGAACCCGGCCGCACCCGCCAGAAGGGTGAAGCTGACGGTCCGGGAATCGAGTCCGGCGATGTCCCGCAGCCACGGCCCGGCCCACAGGGTCTGGATGGCGAGGAATCCACCCTGGGACAGCGCCGCCAGTGGTGCGACGCGCCAGAACACGCCGCTGCGATAGATCGAGAACATGCCGCGAATGCGCCCCGCAATCGGCTCGCCCGCGCCCGCACGGACGCGTTCGGGTGCGACGAACCAGATCATCACGGCGACAACAAAGGTCGCGATCGCCAGCGCGACGAAGCCGTAGCGCCAGCCGACGATGCTCACCAGCGCTTCGGTCGGCGCGGTCGCGACCATCGCGCCCAGCCCGCCGAAGGCGACGATCAGCCCGTTCATCAGGGGCAGCTTGTCCCCCGGATACCATTCGCTCATCGCCTTGAAGGCCCCCATCAGGCAGGCGGCCACGCCGAGCCCGATCAGCGCCCGGCCGATCAGGAGACTCCACAGCCCCTCGCCGATGGAGAACAGGAACGCGCCGATGGCCGCGACCAGCAGCAGGCCGGTCACCACCCGGCGCGGGCCGTGGCTGTCCAGAAAGATGCCGACGGGAATCTGGGCCGAGGCGAAGGCGATGAAATAGGCGCTGGTCAGCAGGCCCAGCTGGCCCGGCGAGAGCGACATCTCCAGCGCGAGATCGGGGCCGATCACCGCGTTCACGGTGCGGTACAGATAGGAGAAGAAGTAGCCGAGCGCGAAGGGCAGGAAGATCAGCGCGAACAGACGTATCGTCGGCGGCCGGTCTCCCGGCGGGGCGTGAATATCCGCCATCTAGCGGCCGCGGAATTTCGGCTTCTCGCGCGCCTTGAACGCGTTGTAACCGGCCATGTAATCCTCGCTGTCCGCATAGTCGAACTGCGCCTCGAGCTCCGCCCGGCTCAACGGGCGCGGATCGGCGAGCCGCTTGAGCGCGGCCCGGTGATAGCGGTGCGACAGCGGCGCGCCGTCGGCGATCCGCCGCGCGGCCTTCATGACGTCTTCTTCAAGCTCGGCATCGGGCACGACCCGGGTGAGCAGGTTCTTCGCCAGCGCCTCGTCGGCCGAGATCGCCCGGCCTTCGAGCAGGATCTCGGCGGCGACGGCGCGGCCGCCGGCCTCGACCAGATACTCGACCAGATGGTAGCCGAGGAAGAGGCCGATATTCTTCGCCGGGACGCCGAAGCGGCCGGACTCGCCCGAGATGCGCAGATCCGCCGCCAGCGCCAGCTCGAACCCGCCGCCGATGCAGAAGCCGTGGATCATGGCGATGACCGGATGGCGCGAATTGCGCACGCCGAGAAACGCGCGGTCGGTGGCCGCTTCATAGGCCTTCACCTTCCGGCGGTCGGACCGCTCGGCCTCGAAATTGGTGATGTCCGCCCCGGCGCAGAAGGCCTCGTCGCCCGCGCCGCGCAGCACGATGCAGCGCAGATCGTCGTCCTCGCCCAGGGCATCGATGGTGTCGCCGACGGCGACCCAGTCTTCCTGGCGCAGCGCATTGCGCTTCTCCGTGCGGTGCAGGGACACGATGGCGATGTCGTCGCGGCGCTCGACCTGAACGGTGTCGGACATGGGGTTCTCGCTTTGTGGGAACGGCCTAACGATGGGTCACGCAGTATCGCGCAAATCGGGTTGGGTGGCGAGGTGTGCGGGCACTAAACTCCAGTCGTCATACGCGGACTTGATCCGCGTATCTCTTGCTCAGATCAAAACGCCATAGAGATCATCCCAATCAGGATTTGCCGCCTCTATCAGGTCGATTTTCCACGCGCGAGACCAATGTTTTATTGTCTTCTCACGCTGGATTGCGTCTCGCATGTCGTCAAAGCGTTCGGCATGAACCAGCCGCTTCAGCCGGTAGCGGCTGGAGAAACCTTCGACAAAACCCTCACGATGCTCCCATGCACGACGCGCAATGTCTGAGGTTACGCCGACGTAAAGCGTACCTCCGTGCCGGTTCGTGACGATGTAGACCCAGCCGCCGGGCATGGCCGTTTCTCCCTCGGCGAGATTTTAGCCGAGATGCCCGGATCAAGTCCGGGCATGACGCAGGTGGGGTTGAGAGACGAGATGCCCGGATCAAGTCCGGGCATGACGCAGGCGGGTTGAGAGACGAGATGCCCGGATCAGGTCCGGGCATGACGCAGGTGGAGTTCGGGCATGACGGGAATTTTTAATGGGTCAGCCGATCAACCCCGCGCCCGGGTTCTTCTGGTCCCGGAGTTTCTCGTCGGAGAACCAGGTGAGCGTGTCCTCGATTGTCTCGCGGGGCACATCACGGGTGATGAACACGATCCGTGTGCGCCGGTCGTCCGACGGCCATTCGTCGAGCACGGCGGGCGGGTGGAACACATGCTGGACCCCGTGGACCACCACGGGCCTGTCCATCTCGGCCACGTTGACGATCCCCTTGATGCGCAGCAGGTCCGGGCCCTTGAGCATCATGATCGTGTCGAACCACTGCTCCAGCGCGTCGAGGCGCAGCGGCTCGTCATAGGTCACGCAGAATGAGGTGATGTGGTCGTCATGGCGGTTCACGTCATGGCCATGATGGTCATGATTGTGAGCATGGTCGTGGGAATGGTCATGCCTGTCGCCGTCCTCACCTTCCGCACTGTCGGCGTAGGCCTCGTCACGCAGCCAGCGCTCCACATCCGTGGTCTTGGTCGTCGGGTCATACAGCCCGGCGTTGAACAGCATCGCCGGGTCCACGTCGCCATCCAGCACCGTGATTCGCGGTGCGGCGGGGTTGGCCGCGACCAGCCGTTCTTCCAGCGTTTTGCGGGTTGCCTCGTCGGCGATATCGCTCTTGGTCAGCAGCAGCCGGTCGGCGACCGCCACCTGCTTCACGGACTCGAACTGCTTGTCCAGCGTATCCGCGCCGTTTGCGGCATCGACGGTGGTGATCACCCCGTCGAGGCGGAAATAGTTGGTCACCAGCTCGTCCGACATGAGCGTGTGCAGGATGGGCGCGGGATCGGCCAGGCCCGTGGTCTCGATCAGCACCCGGTCGAAGGAGGGCACGTCCTCGCGCAGGCGCAGCATCATCATGTCGCGCAGCGTGTTCACCAGATCGCCGCGCACGGTGCAGCACAGGCAACCGCTGTTGAGCAGCACCATGTCCTCGCTGCCCGCGACCATCAGCTCGTGATCGAGGCCGACCTCGCCGAACTCGTTGACGATGACGGCGGCCTTGTCCATGCGCGGGTCGTGCAGCACATGGTTCAGGACCGTCGTCTTGCCGCTGCCGAGGAAGCCGGTCAGCAGGGATACCGGGATCAGTTCGGCCGGCGTTTCCGGTGCGGTTTCTGGTGCTTCTTCGCTCATTCTCGTCTCTCAAATCTCGTCGCCCGCTTGACATTCGCCGGGCGGAAACCGTTATAACACGCGCGAAACCGGGTGCCGCAATGCGCACCCCATACAGAAAGCCGTCCGATGTCAGATAGTCCCATGTTTGCCGCGCGCCAGACCATCGAGCAGGTCGAGGAAGGCCATGAGCTGGCCCCGAAATTCGATGCCGACGGCCTGCTGCCGGTCGTGACCACCGACGCCGAGAGCGGCGAGGTGCTGATGCATGGCTACATGAACGCGGAAGCCCTGACCAAGACGATTCAGACCGGCGAGGCCCATTACTGGTCCCGCTCGCGCAAGGTCCTTTGGCACAAGGGTGCGACGTCCGGGCTGGTGCAGAAGGTCAAGGAGATCCGCATCGACGACGATCAGGACGCGGTGTGGCTGCGGGTCGACGTGCAGGGCGGTGCGAGCTGCCATGTCGGCTACCGGTCCTGCTTCTTCCGCTCGGTGCCGGTCGGTGCCGCGGACGACGCAACCGTCGCGCTGAATTTCGAGGAAACGGAAAAGGTCTTCGACCCGGTCGAGGTCTATGGCGACGCGCCGAACCCGACGAAGCTCTAAAAACATCGTCATGCCCGCGCAGGCGGGCATCCATACACTCGAGCGCTAACCCGATCATGCATCGGTGTTTATGGACTCCCGCCTTCGCGGGAGTGACGAGAGGGGTGGTTTGAGAGCACCGCCAAATTCGTCATGCCCGGACTTGATCCGGGCATCTCGTCCGGGTCTGTGCCGAGATACGCGGATCAAGTCCGCGTATGACGATCTATTAGAGTCCGGGCATGACGGAGACGAGGTCATGGGGACCGGACGGGTTTGAAACCCGCCCCTACCGAACCGCTGACCGAATGTAGGGGCGGGTCTGCGACCCACCCTCGCCGTTCCAGGCGCCTACAGCGTCTCCAGGAACCGCACCGGCACGCCCACGGGCGCATCCGCCAGTTCGCCGTCGCGCATCACCACGTTGCCGCGGATGATGGTGCACACGGGCCAGCCGGTGATGTTCATGCCCTCATAGGGCGACCAGCCACATTTATAGGCCAGCCAGTCGGCGGTGATCTCGCGCTTCGCCTTCAGGTCGACCAAGGTGAAATCGGCGTCGTAGCCCTGGGCGATGCGGCCCTTGCCGGCGATGTTGAAGATGCGTTGCGGGCCGGAACACAGGAGATCGACCAGTCGCGCGAGGCTGAGCCGCCCGTTCGCCACATGATCGAGCATCACGGCCACGGTCGTCTGCGCGCCGGGCATACCGGACGGACTGGCGGGATAGGGCTGGGCCTTTTCCTCTTTCGTGTGGGGCGCGTGATCCGAACCGATGACATCGAACACGCCCTGTTCGATCCCGCGCCACAGCCCGGCGCGGTGGGCCTCGCCGCGGATCGGCGGGTTCATCTGGGCATAGCTGCCGAGCCGGTCGTAGCAGTCGGGCGCGGCCAGGGTCAGATGCTGGGGCGTGACCTCGCATGTCGCCACGTCCTTGTATTGCGCGAGAATCTCCACCTCGTCGGCCGTCGTGATGTGGAGCACATGCACGCGGCGCCCGGTCTCCCGCGCGATGGACAGCAGGCGCCTGGTCGAACGGATCGCGGTTTCCTCGTCGCGCCAGACCGGATGGGACGACGGGTCACCCTCGACCCGTTCACCCTTGCGTTCGTTCAGCCGGTACTCGTCTTCCGAATGCACCGACATCCGCCGGGTGCCGTTGGCGAGCACCCGCCTGACCGTCTCGTCGTCGGGCACCAGCAGGTCCCCCGTCGAGCTGCCCATGAACATCTTCACCCCGCAGCAGCCGGGCACGCGCTCGAGCTCGGCCAGATCGTCGGCATTGTCCGCCGCCGCCCCCATGAAGAAGGCATGATCGGTCCAGGACCGGCCCGCGGCGCGGGAAATCTTGTCGGCGAGCGCTTCCGCGCTGGTGGTGAGCGGATTGGTGTTGGGCATCTCGAAGACGGCCGTGATGCCACCGAGTGCTGCGGAACGCGTGCCGGATTCGAGGTCTTCCTTCTGCTCGTTGCCGGGCTCGCGGAAATGCACCTGGCTGTCGATCATGCCGGGCAGGACGGTCAGGCCTGCGGCATCGACGATTTCGCCGGCATCGGCTGTGCCCAGGTCGCCGACTTGGGCGATGCGCCCGTCGCGCACGCCGACGTCGGTTCGGGCCAGTCCGCCGGTGGCCCAGACATCGCCACCCCTGATGATCAGATCGTAAGTTTCAGTCATGGCGTATTCGTATCATTCGACGGCCTTCACTGAACAGAGGAGGTCATCCACAGGCGGTGTCATTCGGTGCCTTCATCGGTCAGCTCGACGGCGAAATCGGCCATCACCTCCAGCACCCCCCCGGTCGCCTCGCGATGGGGGGTGTGGCCGCAATCGGGCACCATCACGGCGTCGACCGGGCCCGCGGATTGTCTTCCGATGGCCGCGGGCTGCGCCTCGGTGCCGTATTCATCGTCCACGCCCTGGATCACAAGCGTCGGGCAGGTGATCGCGGGCAGGTATTCCTCGATGTTCCAGTCCCGAAACGCGGGGCTGAGCCAGATATCGTTCCAGCCCCAAAACGTCTTGTCCCCGTCCGTGTGGCGGCGCGCAATGCGTGCCGGGAGATCGGTGGTCTCATAGGCGGTCTTCGCGGCCTCGATCCCGGCGATACTCGCATCCTCGACGAAGAAATGCGGCGCCTCGAGGATCAGGCCGCGGACCGGCCATTCACCGGCGCCGGCGTGGATGGCGGCGATGGACGCGCCGTCGCTATGGCCGACGAGGATCACATCATCGAGATCGAGGGCGTCGCGGACAACCGGCAACACCTCCAGTGCTTCGGTGTGCATGTAGTCAACGGCGCGGGACGCTTCCAGCACGTCGGAACCGCCATAGCCGTAGCGGGAATAGACAAGCGCCGGCAGCCCGGTTGCTTCGGTGAGCAGCGCGGGGAAATCCCGCCAAAGGCCGGCCGATCCGAGCCCTTCATGGAGAAAGATCAGCGCCGGACCCTCGCCGTCATGCGCGGCCGTCCAGTAATATTCGAGGCGGCGACCGGCGGCAGTCAGGTGCTGCATCTCGGGCTTGGAAGCGGGTGCCATCGAATAATTACCTCGGTGAGCGGGCGGGTGTCGCCAATTGGTCGGAACGACCAATTGTTGAGTCAACAATGTGTCGGGCTTCGACTACTGTTCTAGCGGGAAAAGGGAGGAGAATGCGATCCCATGATCGCCTTCGAAACACATCCGGATCGCTACCGCCACTGGCGGGTCGCCGTCGACGGGCGGGTCGCCACGCTGACCCTCGACGTGGACGAGGCCGGCGGGCTGGCCCCGGGCTACGAACTCAAGCTCAATTCCTACGATCTCGGCGTGGATATCGAGCTGTATGACGCGATCCAGCGGCTGCGGTTCGAGCATCCCCAGGTCGCGGTCGTGGTCATCACCTCGGCGATGGACCGGGTGTTCTGCGCCGGGGCGAACATCCCCATGCTCAAGGGCTCGAGCCACGATCACAAGGTGAATTTCTGCAAGTTCACCAACGAGACCCGCAACGCCATCGAGGATGCCAGCGCGAACTCCGGCCAGGCCTATATCGCCATGGTGAACGGCACGGCGGCGGGCGGCGGTTACGAACTCGCACTCGCCTGCGACGAGATATTGCTGATCGACGACGGGTCGAGCGCGGTGTCCCTGCCGGAGGTGCCGCTGCTTGCGGTGCTGCCGGGCACGGGCGGGCTGACCCGGGTGGTGGACAAGCGCCATGTGCGCCGCGACCGGGCGGATTTCTTCTGCACGACAGGTGAAGGTCTGCGCGGAAAACGCGCGCTCGAATGGAAGCTGGTGGACGCGCTGGTGCCGCGATCGAAACTCGACGAGACGGTCGGAGACCGCACCGCCGCGCGGGTCGCGGAAAGCGACCGCCCGGCAGATGGAAACGGCATCGAACTGACGCCGCTCGTGCGCGAGATCAGCGACACGGCTCTCACCTATCCCAACGTCACGGTCGCCCTCGACCGTGACGCGCGCACCGCGACGTTTACCGTGCGCGGGCCCGCCGAAGCGCCGCCCGAAGACACGGACGGCATACATGCGGCGGGGGCAGACTTCTGGCCGCTTGCGGTCGCGCGGGAACTCGACGATGCGATCCTGCATCTGCGCTTCAACGAGACCGAGATCGGCAGCTGGGTATTCCGCACCGAGGGCGACAGCGAGATGGTCGCGGCCCATGACGCGGCATTGCTGGAACATGGCGACGACTGGCTGGTGCGCGAAATCACGCTCTATCTGCGCCGCACGCTGAAACGCATTGACGTGTCCGCGCGCTCCCTGCTGGCCCTGATCGAACCCGGCTCCTGCTTCACCGGCACCCTGCTGGAACTGGCGCTGGCCGCCGACCGCTCCTACATGCTCGACGGGCAGTTCGAGGAAGACGGCAGCAACCTGCCGCCCGCGACCATCCACCTGACCGCGATGAATACCGGCCCGCTTGCGATGTGCACCGGGCTGACCCGGCTGCAGACGCGTTTTTATGGCGACGACGACGCGCTGGCCGCGGTCGAGGCCGAGACCGGCAATGACCTAGAGGCCATCGACGCCGAGGAGCTGGGTCTGGTCACCTTCGCGCCAGACGACATCGACTGGGAGGATGAAGTCCGGCTGGCCATCGAGGCGCGCGCGGCGTTCTCGCCCGACGCGCTGACGGGCATGGAGGCGAGTTTGCGCTTCCCCGGCCCCGAGACCATCGAGAGCAAGATTTTCGCGCGGCTGAGCGCGTGGCAGAACTGGATTTTCCAACGCCCCAACGCCGTGGGCGACGACGGCGCGCTGGAGCTGTTCGGCACCGGCAAACAACCCGAGTTCGACCGCAGGCGGGTCTGAGATCATGAAAGCCGATTACAACGAGATAATCCCCAACAACGTCCATCTGGGCGACGACCGGCGCCTGCTGCGCGCGCTGGAGCGCTGGCACCCGGCCTATATCCAGTGGTGGAAGGATATGGGGCCGGTCGACTCCAACGAGATCGAGGTCTATCTGCGCACGGCGATCAGCGTCGACACCGACGGCTGGGCCCATTTCGACCATGTGAAGATGCCCGACTATCGCTGGGGAATTTTCCTCGCCGAGCCGGACCCGGACCGGAAGATCGCCTTCGGCGCCCATAAGGACGAGCCGGTCTGGGCGGACGTACCGGGCGAGTACCGGTCCGAGCTGCGCCGCCTGATCGTGACCCAGGGGGACACCGAGCCCGCCTCGGTGGAGCAGCAGCGCCAGCTGGGCCGCACCGCGCCCTCGCTCTACGATCTGCGGAACCTGTATCAGGTGAATGTCGAGGAAGGCCGCCATCTCTGGGCGATGGTCTATCTGCTGCACGCCTATTTCGGGCGCGACGGGCGCGAGGAGGCCGACGAGATGCTCGAACGCCATGCCGGCGACCCGGACCGCCCGCGCATCCTCAAGGCCTTCAACGAACAGACCGACGACTGGCTGTCCTTCTTCATGTTCACCTATTTCCAGGACCGGGACGGCAAGTTCCAGCTGGCGGCACTGGCGGAATCCGGCTTCGACCCGCTGTCGCGCACCTGCCGCTTCATGCTGACGGAAGAGGCCCATCATATGTTCGTGGGCGAGACCGGGGTCATGCGGATCTTGCAGCGGACGTGCGAATTGATGCGCGAGCATGACAGCACGGACGTGCGGCCGTTCGGCGGGATCAACCTGGAGACGATCCAGAAATGGATCAACTTCCACTATTCGATCTGCCTCGACCTGTTCGGGTCGGAGCGCTCCACCAACGCCGCCAACTATTTCTCCATGGGGCTCAAGGGGCGCTATCAGGAGACCAAGCTGGACGACGACCACAAACTCGACGGGGAGCAGCTGGAGATCGCCAGGGTGACCGACGACGGCGGCATCGACACCGAGACCATCGCGGCGCTGACGGCGATGAACCTGAAACTGCGCCAGGACTACACCGCCGACAGCCAGCGGGGCCTGAACCGCTTCAACAAGATGATTGCGGCGCATGACATCGACGTCGAACTCACCCTGCCCGACGAGAAGTTCAACCGCTCGATCGGCATCTATTCCGGCATCGAGGCGACGCCGGAGGACGAACTGATCTCGGCCGAGGAATGGGCCAGGCGCAAGGCTGAATGGCTGCCGACCGACGAGGACCAGGCCTATGTGAACTCCCTGATGGTGCCGGTCACCGAGCCGGGCAAGATGGCCAGCTGGATCGCCCCGCCCAGGCGCGGCATCCACGGCCAGCCCATCGACTACGAATATGTGCTGTTTCACTGAGCGGTGATGCCATGACTCCCAACACCGTCACCGTCGATACATCGACCAGCCCCGCGAAACTCGACTTCGCCGCGCAGTTCAACGTGGCCGTGGCCTTCATCGACCAGCACGTCACGGAAGGCCGGGGCGACCGGATCGCGATCCGCAGCGACGATGGCGACACGGCCTACGCCCAGCTGGCCGAAGGCGTGAACCGGGCGGGCAACGCGCTGGCGGCGCTGGGGCTGGAACATGGCGACCGCGTGATCCTCGCCATCAAGGACTGCCCGGCCTTCTTCTTCGCCTTCTGGGGCGCGATCAAGGCGGGCTTCGTGCCCGTACCGGTGAACACCTTGCTCCGGGCGGGGGATCTGCAGTTCATCATCGAGGATTCGGGCGCCGCCTGCGTCGTCTGGTCGCCGGAATTCGCCGCGGCCTTGGAACCGGCCATCGCCGCGGCCGCCCCGGCGCATGATTTTCCCACGGAGGGCGGTACCGGCGCGGACGACAGCAGCCTCGCCGCGCGGATGGCCAACGCCGCGCCCGACCTCGAAGCATCGCCCGCGACGGCCGACGCCGACTGTTTCTGGCTCTACACGTCGGGTTCTACCGGGACACCGAAAGGCGCGGTGCATGCCCACCGGGACATGGTGGTGACCAGCCAGTATTACGGGGTCGAGACGCTGGGGGTGACCGCGGACGACGTCCACTTCTCCGCCGCCAAGCTGTTCTTCGCCTACGGGCTCGGCAACGCGATGACGTTTCCGTTGTGGACCGGCGGCCAGGCGGTGCTGTTCGCCGGGCGGCCGACACCGGATATCATGGCCGACCATATCGAACGCTACCGCCCGACGATCTACTACGCCGTGCCCACCCTGCTCGCGGCCCAGCTCCACGCGCTGGAGGGCGGCGATGCGGATTTGTCGAGCCTGCGGATGTGCGTGTCGGCGGGCGAGCCGCTCCCCGCCAGCCTGTTCGCGCGCTGGCGCGAACGCACCGGCCTGACCATTCTCGACGGGATCGGCACGACGGAAATCCTGCACATCTTCATCTCCAACCGTCCCGGCGACGCCCGGCCCGGCGCCACGGGGAAGCTGGTGCCGGGCTACGAGGCGCGGATCGTCGATGACGACGAGAACCCCGTCGCCATCGGCGAGATCGGCCATTTATTGATCAAGGGCGATTCCGTCACCTCGCGCTACTGGAACCAGCCCGAACGCACGGCCGCGGCCATCGCCGACGGCTGGATCCGCACGGGGGATTCCTATTCGGTCGACGCCGAGGGCTACTTCACCTGCCAGGGGCGCAGCGACGACATGCTCAAGGTCGGCGGCATCTGGGTCTCGCCGGTGGAGATCGAGGCCCGGCTCGTGGCCCATGACGCGGTGCTCGAGGCGGCGGTCATCGGCCGCCCGGACGACGAAGAGCTGATCAAGCCCGAGGCCTATGTGATCCTGAAGAACCCCGGCGACGCGTCCGGTGAGCTGGCCGAAGCGCTCAAGACCTTCTGCCAGGAAGAACTCGCGCGGTACAAATATCCCCGCTGGGTGCATTTCGTGGACGAACTGCCGAAGACGGCGACGGGGAAGATTCAACGGTTCAAGTTAAGGGGTTAAAATTTCGTCCCTGCTTGACTGTTGCATTGAAGTTTTATCGCCACAACGCGGCGTGGACCAACACCCAATACAGAGAACGATGAGCATAGTTCCTACAAACTTAGACAGCTTGCACCAGCAGGAAGAAACATTTCGAACAAAGGCTCTGGAGCTTTTGGAAGCTGATAAGAAGCTCCGACTGCATCTCCAAGTTGTAGAATCAGCAATGAACCTTGCTGACTTGCATCGACAGTTTGAAACGGAAGACGAGGATTTGAAAGTAACCCAAATACTCGGAATGCGAATTTTCAACGCTCTAGGCGCAAGTCTGAAATTGGCTCTTTCCGGCTATTCACAGAATAGCGCAATCATCATGCGCGACATTTTGGAGACAGTTTTTCTATTGGACTTGTTTCGTGGAGACCGAGCGCAGATCGAGACATGGAGATTTGCCGACAGGATAACTCGTATGAAAGAGTTCTCTCCGGCAAAAATCAGAAAAAAACTGGATAAGCGTGACGGTTTCACGACTAAGAAACGAGGCGAAGTTTACGATCTATTTTCAGAGCTTGCAGCGCACCCAAATATGAAATCGTCATGGATGATGCGACCTCAAAAGAACGGAGACGCGGTCATCGGGCCCTTTATCGAGAAAGAGATATTGACTGCGGTTCTCTCCGAAATGGGGAAGTTAGCGGTCCAAGTCGGCGAAATGATCGATTCTTTTCTTCCCATCTCATGGGAGGGAGCAAAATACGCTCGCGTCGAGTTCCATCGCGTCAAAACTGAGTGGCTACAAACCTTCTATACAGACTAGGAGACATGACAGTGACCATCATTGCGAACTGTGCTCTCTGTGAGACATCCATTGACGATAAACCTCACGAACACCATTGGAAGTATGTGAGGCAATGGGACGTGACGATCTGTCGAATCTGCAAACAATCTAACTGGGATGGAATTGTCATTGAGCATCATCCCAATCTCGAAGCGAAAATCAGATCCTTAGGTCTCCAACTAGAACTCGATCAAAAGGGGCGTCTGAGGATCCCAAACTAGAAATGTTAGCTCAGGGCCTGGCCCAGGCATCTCGCCAAACCCGCTCGCACCGAGATTCGAGATGCGCGGATCAAGTCTGCGCATGACGTGATTTTTTCCATGACCGACTTAGTTCTGATTTTGCGATATTCCGTCATATGAAAGTACTAGGCCATCCTCTCTCGATCTCCATTCTTCAATCGCAACATCAAACGTTTCACATGAACTTATACTGTTGATGCGGTCCCCAAGGAGATCCTCCAAGACAAATCTGGTTGAAGTCCACAAACGCACCACGTGGTGTATCGAGTCAGGAAGCAGCGATGCAACTGGTGGCATGACATGACTGTAGCCAGCGAGCATCAGACGGGCCTTCGGGTTTGGATGCCCTCCAATGTCACAGTGTGTCCAATACTCTCGATCGCTGAAAAGTCCATCAGAACGCTTCCGCATCCTTTGTGGAGTGAACTCTTTACGTAGTGTTTCCCCGTCTGCATGCAGCCACATCTCCAGATTCTTAATATCCAAGTACCCCATAAACATCAGGTACTCGACCTCGACAATTTGTCGGAGAACCACAGAAGCAGAGTAAAAGCGGTCCGAACGTATTTCGTTAGCCACAGTTCCGAACAACTCGGAGCATATACGACACAACAAAACCAACGCTCTTGAGCAATCTTGCTTCTCATCATTGACTACTGAATCGACTGCCAAGTAGGTGCCGACAGCCACATAGGTGGCTAGTGCCTCATCAAGCACTTTCCAACGCGCCGCTACGATCTGGTTATTGGAACCAGCGTCAATAAACCTCTTTCTAATCTCTGCAGCGCTTTTCAAGTCGTGCTTTGCCACTTCGCATCTCCCACTTGCTAGCTCGCAGACATAGCAAAGTATCAAGTTAGTCCAATGGATTGGGAGTAGAATCAGAAGGAGTGCTTATCAAACCCCCAAATACCGCGCCTGAAGCGCCGCGTCGGCGCGCAACTCGTCCGACGTGCCGGTCCAGACCACCCGGCCCTTCTCGACGATGTGGTGTCGGTCGGCGATGCGGGTCAGCGCGTCCACATTCTTGTCGATCACCAGGATCGACTGGCGGGCGGTCTTGAGGTCGGCGAGGCAATTCCAGATTTCCGTCCGGATGAGCGGCGCCAGCCCCTCCGTGGCTTCGTCGAGGATGAGCAGTTGCGGGTTGGTCATCAGGGCGCGGCCGACCGCCAGCATCTGCTGTTCACCGCCCGACAACTGATTACCCGCACTCTCCAGCCGCGGCGCCAGCCCGGGGAACAGGTCGATCACCTTGTCGAAATTCCAGCTCTCGCCCTCCCCGCGGCGCTTGCGCGCGGTGGCGATCAGGTTTTCGCGCACGGAGAGATTGGGGAAGATCTGCCGCCCTTCGGGCACCAGCCCGATGCCCGCCTGGGCCACCCGGTAGGACGGCAGGCCCTGGATGCCCACGCCCTCGAACATGATCCTGCCGCCATGGGGGCGCATGATCCCCATGATCGTGCGCACGGTCGTGGTCTTGCCCATGCCGTTGCGGCCGAGCAACGTCGCGACCTCACCGGTGCCGACCGTGAGGTCCATGCCGAACAGAACCTGGCTGTCGCCGTAGGAGGCCTCGATGGCGCGCACCTCGAGCATCAGGCCGTCTCCTCGCTTGCATCATCACCGAGATAGGCCGCGCGCACCGACGCGTCGTTGCGGATTTCGTCGGGCGTGCCCGTGGCGATCGCCCGGCCGTAGACCAGCACCGTGATCCGGTCGGCCAGCGCAAACACCGCGTCCATGTCGTGCTCGATCAGCAGCATGGTGTAGTCGCCCTTGAGCGCCTTGAGGAAGTCGATCATCCCTTGGCTTTCCTCGGGCCCCATGCCGGCCATCGGCTCGTCGAGGAGCAGGAAGGTCGGGTTCGTGGCCAGCGAGATCGCGATCTCGAGCTGGCGCTGCTCGCCATGGGCGAGGTTGCCGGCCTTCACGTCGGTCCGCTCTCCGAGGCCGACCTTTTCCAGCAGCGCGCGGGCCGGTTCGCGCAAGCTCTCGTCGCGCGCGGCGGGTTTCCAGAAGCGGAAGCTGTGGCCCTGCCCGGCCTGGACCGACAGCATGACATTCTCCAGCACCGTGAAGTCCCGGAAGATACTGGTGATCTGGAACGACCGCGCCAGCCCCTGCTTGACCCGCGCGGGGGCCGACAGGCGGGTGATGTCGCGCCCTTCGAACAGGATCTCACCGCCGTCGGGCTTGAGCAGGCCCGACAGGAGATGCACCAGCGTGGTCTTGCCCGCACCGTTGGGGCCGATGACCGCGTGGATCTCACCGCGCGCGGCCTCGAGGGAGAGATTGTCGGTCGCCGTCAGGCCGCCGAAGCTCTTTTGCAGCGCGCGGGCTTCCAGGCTTATTTCCGGCGTGACGCTATTCACGGTCCGACCCCCTTGTCAGAACGCCGCGTCAGGAGCCCGTGGATGCCGCCGCGCGCGAACAGCACGACCAGCACCAGGAACGGCCCGAAGATGATGTGCCAGTGGATCGTCCAGGTCGACAGGATCTCCGACAGCATGAGGAAGACGAACGCGCCCGTGACCGGGCCGAACAATGTGGACATGCCGCCGAGCACCACCATGAAGATCAGCTCACCCGAGCGCGGCCAGTTCATCATGTCGGGCGAGACGAACCGCTCGAAATTGGCCTGGAGCAGCCCGGCGATCCCGCACATCACGCCGGCGATGACGAAGGCGATCAGCCGGTATCTGTAGGTCGAGACGCCGACCGCCTGGACCCGCGTGTCGTTGGATTTCGCCGCCCGCATCACCACGCCGAAGCGGGAATGGACGAGCTTCCAGCTGATGAACACGCTCGCCAGCAGGACCGCGAAGATCGTGTAGTACATGGTCAGCTTGTCGTTCAGGTCGAAGAAGCTCACGCCGAAATCGCTGCGCGAGAGGATGTTGAGCCCGTCGTCGCTGCCGTAGCGCTCGGCGCTGACGGACAGGAAGAAGATCATCTGGGCCAGCGCCAGCGTGATCATGATGAAATACACGCCTTTGGTGCGCAGGCTGATCGCGCCGAAGATCAGCGAGATGAGCGCGCAGGCGCCGATCGCCGCCGGCCACTGGATCCAGGCGCTGGTGATGCCGTGGAAGGCGAGGATGCCGATCGTGTAGCCGCCGATCCCCAGATAGACCGCGTGGCCGAAGCTGATCATGCCGCCATAGCCCATGATCAGGTTGAGGCTGACCGCGGCGATCGCCCAGATCATGATCCGCGCGAAGACGATCACGTAGAAGGGCTCGCCCAGCGCGGGTGCCAAGAAAGGCACGACCGCGCACAGGCCGACCACGATGAGGGTCAGGATATTCGCCGGGCTTCTGAGATGCTCCATCATCGCCGCTACCCCGCGCCCTTGGGCGGGAACAGCCCCTGGGGCCGGAAGAACAGGATCGCGGCCATCAGGATGTAGATCATCATCGACGACAGGGCGGGCCCGGCGGACTCGGCCGCGTTCTCCGGCAGGAACAACAGCAGGAAGACATCGAGGAAGGACCGCCCCATGGTGTCGATCACGCCGGTGACGATGGAGGCGATAAAGGCGCCCCTGATCGAGCCGATGCCGCCGATGACGATCACCACGAAGGCGAGAATGAGCACATCCTCGCCCATGCCGATCTGGGCCGCGGTGATGGGCGTGATGATCAGCCCCGCGAGCCCGGCGAGCACCGCACCGATCCCGAAGACGATGGAGAACAGCAGCGGGATGTTGACGCCCAGCGCCCCGGCCATGGTGCGGTTGGACGCGCCGGCACGGATCAACATGCCGATGCGGGTGCGCGAGACGAGGATGTAGAGCCCCAGCGCGACCAGCAGGCCGACCGCGATGATGACGATCCGGTAGACCGGGTAGGTGATGGCACCCAGCGCCACCGTGCCGTCGAGGAAGTCCGGCAGGGGAACGACGAGGCCCTCAGGCCCCCAGACAAGGCGCGTCGCCTCATTGAAGAACAGAATTAGCCCGAAGGTGGCCAGCACATGATCGAGGTGATCGCGCGGATAGAGCGTCCGCAGGGTCGTCATCTCGACGATGATGCCGATGATCAGCATGGCCGGGATCATCAGCACCACGCCGACGATGAAGGACCCCGTCACCAGGGTGATGGTGCCGCCGACGAACGCGCCGATCATAAACATCGACCCGTGGGCAAGGTTCACCAGATCCATGATGCCGAACACCAGGGTCAGCCCGGCGGCCATCAGGAACAGGATGATGCCGAGCTGAAACCCGTTCAGGAATTGTTCGGTGAGGAGGACGTAGTCCATCGCGCCCTGGCGGTGATTGGCTTCAGATATGCAAGCGGGGATGCCTGCGCATCCCCGCCCACACGATCGAATTCACGAAAGCCTATTTCATCTTGCACTGGCTGGCATAGGGGTCCTGATGGTTGGTCAGGACGGCCTTGCCGACCGCCGTCGTCCAGTTGCCGTCGGCATCCTTGACGACCGTGCGCTCGTAGAAGTTCTGGATGGGGAAATGATTGTTACCCATCGTGAACTTGCCACGCACGGAATCGAAGTCCGCCTTCTTGAGCGCGGCGCGCAGCCCGTCCGTGTCGTTCATGTCGCCATCGACGGCCGCGACCGCAGACGCGATGTAGTTGATCGCGTCATAACTCTGCGCGGCATAGAAGGACGGGTAACGCCCGTATTTCTTGCGGAAGTCGCCGACGAACTTCTTGTTCGCCGCATTGTCGAGATCCGGCGCCCAGAACTGGGTCATCTTGGTGCCCAGCACGGTCTCCATGCCCGCCTTCTGGAACAGCGGCAGGCTGATCGAGTCCAGCGTGTAGACCGAATAGAGCGGCACCTGGCCCTCGAGCCCGGCCTGCTGATACTGCTTGATGAAGGCCGGTCCGGCCGGTCCCGGGTAGAAGGTGAAGACCCCGTCGGGCTTCGCCGCCTTGACCTTGGACAGCTCGGCCGACCAGTCCCGCTGGGACGGCCAGACGGTCATGTCCTTGCCGACGACCTTGCCCTTGAAGGTGCGTTCCACGCCCGCAACCATGTTCTGGCCGGCGGCATAGTTCGGCGCCACCAGATAGAGCGACTTGACCCCCTGCTGGTTGAGCAGCTCGCCGAGCGCCATCGGGGTCTGGTCGTTCTGCCAGGCGATATTGAAGAAGTTGGCGTTGCACTGCGCGCCGGCCAGCGGCGACGGGCCGGCGTTGGCGCTGATCAGAATCTTGTCCGCGTTGAGCACAACCGGTGCCGAGGCCAACAGCACGTTTGACCAGATGTAGCCCGTGACAATATCCACATTGTCGCGGAGCACCAGGCGTTCGGTGGCCTGCTTGCCCTTCTGCGAATTGAACTCGTCATCGGCATAGACGATTTCGATATCGTCGTCGCCGATCTTGCCGCCGAGATGTTCCACGGCCAGTTCGACGGCGTCGCGCATGTCCTTGCCGATGACCGCCACGGGGGTCGTCAGGGTGGTCACGAAACCGATCTTGATGTCCGCGGCGGCCGGCGACGCCAGAAGCGTCAGGGCCGCAGCCGTTCCAAGCATTTTCTTGAGCATTTTCAACTCCTCCCTAGAGATTTTCCCTATCGGACCATATCGCCCGACCGATGGAAAGCACCGAACGCGTAAGTCTTTCGGCTGAACCGCAAATTCAAGGCAAAACCGCCGTTGCCTCGATCTCGACCCGCGCCCGATCCTCGACCAGCGCCGAGACCTCGACCACCGACATGGCCGGAAAATGGGATCCCATGACGGACCGGTAGAAACCGCCCACGCCCCTGGGATTTTCCAGATAGGCGCGCTTGTCGGTGACGAACCAGGTGAGCCGGGTGATGTGTTCGGGCCGTGCGCCCGCCTCCGCCAGCACCGCGCGGATATTCTCCAGCGCCTGGCCGACCTGGGGGGCGAAATCATCTGTCTCGAACATGCCCGTTTCCGGGTTCCAGCCAATCTGGCCGCCCACGAACACCAGACGGCCCGACGCGGCCATGCCGTTGGAATATCCCCTGGGCCGCGCCCAGCCTTCCGGTTGCAGTATCTCGATCATCGCTTTATGTTTCACCTCTATATATTTTAATCATAAAATAATAATGGCAACACGCACAAGGCCGAGATGACCAAACCTGCCCCACTGGACGGAAAACTGGCGATTGTCACCGGCGGCGGGCGGGGGATTGGCCGCGCCGTCGCGATGGCGCTCGCCGCGCGCGGCGCCGGCCTCGTCCTGCTGGGGCGGACCGAGCGCGATCTCAAGACGACCGCGGTCGAACTCCGCAACCAGCATGACGCAACCGTCCACGTCCGCACCCTCGACGTCACGGACGGGGCCGCCGTGGACGCGGCATTCGCGGAACTTGTCGCCGCGCTGGGCCCACCATCCATCCTGGTCAACAACGCGGGCGGCGCGGAGAGTGTGCCCTTCACAGGCCTGGACCGCAGCCGATGGGAGGACGCCCTGGCCCTGAACCTGACGAGCGTCTACGCCTGCATCCACGCCGCCCTGCCCGCGATGATCGCGGCCGGCTACGGGCGGATCGTCAACATCGCATCGACCGCCGGGCTGGAAGGCTTTCCCTACGTGACCGCCTATTGCGCGGCCAAGCATGGCGTGGTCGGCCTGACCCGGGCGCTTGCGCTCGAGGTCGAGGCCAAGGGCATAAACGTCAACGCGGTCTGCCCCGGCTACACTGATACCGGGATGCTGCAGGAAGCCATACGCAACATTGCCGCGAAGACCGGCCGGTCGGAGGCCGAAGCCCGCGACGAACTGGCGGGCGCCAATGCCGGCGGCCGGCTGGTCCAACCGGAAGAAGTCGGCGAGATGGTCGCCGCGCTGTGCGGCCCCGCCGCAAACGCCGTGACGGGCCAGGCGATCGAGATTACCGGCGCGGAGGACGGCTGATGCCGGACGGATCGAACAGTACCCGCGGCGATTTCGAGACCGGTCTCACGCCGGATGACCGGCTCGACCTGCGAACCTGGCTGCGGCTCCTGACCTGCACGAACATGATCGAGGGCGAAGTTCGCGAACGATTGCGCGCCGACTTCGACATCACCATCGCGCGGTTCGACCTGCTGGCCCAGCTCGACCGTGCAGATGCCGGTCTCACCATGGGTGAACTGTCACGCCGCCTGATGGTCACCAACGGCAATGTCACGTCGCTCATCGACCGGCTGGTCGGTGAAAATCTGGTCGCCCGACGGCCCGCCCCAAACGACCGGCGCGCCCAGATCATCGAACTTACATCCGAGGGCCAACGCGCCTTCACGAAGATGTCCGCGGCCCATGCGGGCTGGATCGCCAGCATGTTCGAGGGGGTCGACCGAAAACAGCTCGCGGCGCTGCATGAAAATCTCGCCCGCCTGAAGGGCGCGCTGATCGCCGACAAGGGAGACCGCTGAAATGTGGCGCCCGCCCGAGCGTATTCGATGGGAACCCGACCCCGGCACCTGGCCGGACGCGGACGAGGCCGCCGGCGCGAAGCTGTTCCAGCCGGTCGATATCGGCCAGACCGAACTTGAGGCCCGCACATGGGTGCCCGCCATGGTGCCCTGGCGGGCGACCGGCGACGGCGAGGTCACCGACAATGTGCTGGACTGGTACGGGCGGTTCGCGCGCGGGCGGCCGGGCGCGATCGTGGTCGAGGCGACCGGCATCCGGGATATTCCATCCGGGCCTTTGCTCCGGATCGGCAACGACCGGTTCATTCCCGGGCTGAAAGAACTCACAGAGACCGTGCGCCGGGAGAGCGGCGGCCACACCCGGCTTTTCATCCAGCTGATCGATTTCCTCGCCGTCCGGCGGCGGCCCGATCCGGCGAAGTATTTCGAGCGGTTCCTCGGGGTCACCGACCGGCACCGCGACGCGCTCAATGCCAGCGACTGGCCCGAGGATCAGCTCCGCGCCCATCTGGCAGGCCTGCCCGAGGACGAACTGGCCGATGTGCTGACGCCGCGGGAACTGGAATCACTGCATCAGGGCTATCGCGAACGGGTCACGGACACCGAACTGCCCCAGATCGCCGAACTGCCCGCCGTCCTGCCGGGCCTGTTCGCCGACGCCGCGCGACGCGCGAGGGACGCCGGGTTCGACGGGGTCGAGCTGCACTACGCCCATGCCTACACGATGGCCTCGTTCCTCTCGGCCCTGAACAACCGGGGCGACGGCTACGGCGGGTCGCGCGAGGACCGCGCGCGACTGCCGCTGGAGGTCTATGCGGCTGTCCGCGCCGCCGTGGGCGACGACTTCGTGGTCGGCACGCGGTTCCTGTCGGAGGATTGCATCGACGGCGGCAATACCGTCGAGGATGCGGCGTATTTCGGAGCGGCGTTCGCCCGGGCCGGGTTTGACGTGCTGTCCCTGTCCCGCGGCGGCAAGTTCGAGGACGCCAAACGCCCGGCGGTCGGCCAGGCGGCCTATCCCTATACCGGCCCGAGCGGCTACGAATGCATGCCGCAGTATATCTCCGATGCGCGCGGGCCGTTCGGGCGGAACGTGGAACCGGTGGCGGCGATCCGCGACGCGGTGCGCGCGGCGGGGTGCGAAACGCCCGTGGTCCTGACCGGCGGCATCCACGGGTTCCGGCAGGCCGAGGATATTCTTCAGGCCGACAAGGCCGACATCATCGGCTTCGCCCGCCAGAGCCTCGCCGACCCCGACTGGTTCCGGAAGGTGCGCTCCGGACACGGGAAGGCGGTGCGGGTCTGCGAGTACACGAATTACTGCGAGGCGCTGGACCAGAAGCATGTGCCGGTGACCTGTCAGCTCTGGGACCGGAAAAATCTGGACGAACCCGGGATCGCCAAGACGCAAGACGGCAAGCGGCGGCTGGTCGCGCCGGAATGGGAGCCTGATACCTAACCGGTGAAGCTGCCGCCTTCCGCCACCAGCCGTTCGAGTAGCGGCGACGGGGCCCAGAGCTTGCCGTGGGCGGCCTCGAAGGCCCGGACCCGGTCGAGAATTTCGCCGAGCCCGATCTCGTCGGCCATGTGCATGATGCCGCCGCGCCAGCGCGGGAACGCAAAGCCGTAAAGCCACATCACGTCGATGTCCGACGCGCGGGCGGCGATGCCCTCGTCGAGAATCTTGGCCCCCTCGTTGATCGCCGCATAGAGACAACGCGCCCTGATTTCATCGTCGGAGATATCCCGGCGCGCGATGCCCTGCGCCTTCGCGACGGCAGCGGCGATGGCCTCCACCTCCGGGTCCGGTTGCGGCCGTCGCCCACCGTCTTCATAGGCGTACCAGCCCTGCCCGGCCTTGATTCCGAACCGGCCGCGTTCGCACATCCGGTCGGCCAGATGCATGTAACGCGCGTCGGGATCGCGTTCGCCGGACAAGGACTGGCGCATCCGCCAGCTCACATCCAGACCCGACAGATCGCTGACGGCCAGCGGGCCGAGCGGCATCCCCAGATCGGTCAGAACCTTGTCCACCTGGGCCGGAGACGCCCCCTCCTCGACGAGGAACGTCGCCTCCCGCACGAGCGGCAAACGCGACCGGTTGGCGATGAAGCCGTGGCACACGCCGGCGAGCACGCCGACCTTGCCGGTGCGCTTGGCCAGCGCCATGCCGGTGGCGATAGCGTCGGGTGCGCTCTCCGCACCCCGGACCACCTCGAGCAGCCGCATGACGTTGGCCGGCACGAAGTAATGCAGGCCGATGATGTCCTGGGGCCGGGACGTGGCCGCCGCGATGGCATCGATGTCCATGTAGGAGGTGTTGGTGGCCAGAATGGCACCCGGCTTCACGGCTTTTTCCAACGCTGCGAAGATTTCCTTCTTCACGTCCAGATCCTCGAACGCGGCTTCGATCACCAGATCCGCGTCTGCCAGGGCATCGTAGCCGACCGCGCCGGTGATCCGGCCGAGCCGTTCGGTTTTCGCCGCCTCATCGATCCGCCCCCGCGCGACCATGGCCGCGTAGAGCTTCGCGATCTCGGCCAGGCCCGCGTCGAGGGCTTCCTGCCCGGTCTCGACGATGGTCACGGGCAGGCCCGCATCCACCAGGCTGATGGCAATGCCGCGCCCCATGGTGCCCGCGCCGATCACGCCGGTCGTGTTGATCTCGCGCGGGACCACGTCCTTGCCGATATCGGGAATCTTCGCTGCCTCGCGCTCGGCGAAAAAGGCATAGCGCAACGCCGCCGACTGGCCGCTGTTCTTGCAGGCCTCGAAGCGGGCACGATCCGCCGCAACCGCCTCGTCATAGGGCATGCGCAGCCCGTCGGTGACGCTCTCGATGGCCTGATGGGGGGAATCCTGACCGCGAAAGCGCCGGTTTGCGAGGTCGCGATACTTCCCGATGGTCTCGGCATGTTCCTCGGGCGCACCGATCCCCTCGCGCGGTTCGCTGGAGATCCGGCGCGGGGTGCCATCGGACAGAACTTTTTCCGCGAAGGCGACCGCGCCGGCCCGCAGATCGCCCTCGACGATCTCGTCGACGATCCCGTATTCGTGCGCCGTGGCCGCGTTGACAGGCTTGCCCAGGACAATCAGCTCCAGCGCGTGGTCGAGCCCGGCCACGCGCGGCAGACGCTGGGTCCCGGCGGCACCCGGGAAGATGCCCAGATTGACCTCGGGCGTGCCGAGCCTTGCCGTGGGTGCCGCGACACGGAAATGGCAGCCCAGGGTCAGTTCGAGCCCGCCGCCCAGAGCCGTGCCGTGGATCGCGGCGACGACGGGTTTTTCGATGTCGTCGAGCCGGTCGATCACCGCCACCAGATGGGGCGCGCGCGCGGGCTGGTCGAACTCGCGGATGTCGGCCCCGGCGGGAAAGGTCCGGCCCGCGCCGATCAGCACGATGGCGTCGGCCCTGTCGTCGGCCACGGCGCGTTCCACCCCGGCGACGATGCCTTCGCGCACGGCGTGGCCCA
The DNA here is from genome assembly GCA_039980135.1 of Alphaproteobacteria bacterium. Lineage (NCBI taxonomy): Bacteria > Pseudomonadati > Pseudomonadota > Alphaproteobacteria > Alphaproteobacteria bacterium. The sequence continues at coordinate 1,117,597 of JBDXCV010000003.1, read as the reverse complement.
GCGCGTTGACCGGCGGGTTGTCGATGGTCAGGACCGCGATCCGCCCTTCGATGTCGTATCCGACGACTTCACTCATTTTCGTCCCCTGATTCCCGCTTCGCCCTGTGCTAATTCTGGCGCGCCGTTCTACTATATGCGGCAACAGCGGCCATGATGCGCAGGGCGTTCCGGCCGGTCAAACGGAGCCACCGATTTGTCTCACTATGGGCACCCCGACGAATTCCTCGACAAGGTCGGCCAGGAGCTCGGTCTCAGCGACTGGGTCGAGATCGACCAGGCCCGGATCGACGCATTCGCGGACGTGACGAACGATCATCAGTGGCTGCACGTCGACCCGTCGCGCGCCGCCGAAGAGATGCCCGGCGGCAAGACCATCGCGCACGGGTTCCTCGTGCTGTCGCTGATCCCGGGGCTGAGCTATCCGTTCTTCCGGATCGACAACCTCGCCCACACGATCAACTACGGGCTCAACAAGGTGCGCTTCACGGCCATGGTGCCGGTGAATTCCCGCGTCCGGCTGCGCCAGTCGCTGGCCAGCGCGGAAAAACGCCCCGACGGCAGCGTGCATCTGGTGCTCGACAGCGTCATCGAGCTGGAGGGCAGCGAGCGCCCCGCCGCCGTCGCCCAGACCGTCCGGCTTTTGTTTCCCGAAGCGATCGGGAGCTGAGAGGAGAATGAGCACCGCCGACCGCACATACTCGCGCACCGACCAGGTCGTGCCCGTGCTGGACCAGCACCGGTTCGACGACACGGCCCTGGTGGCGTGGATGACCGCCAACATCGAGGGCTTCGAAGGCCCGATCGAGCTGGCCCAGTTCCAGGGCGGCATGTCGAACCCCACCTTCCTGCTGACCGACGCGAACGGCCGGCGCTACGTGTTGCGCAAGAAGCCGCCGGGCGAGCTGCTGCCGTCAGCCCATGCGGTTGACCGGGAGCACCGGATCACTTCGGCGCTGGCCGACACGCCGGTCCCCGTGGTGCGGACGCTGGCGTTGTGTGAAGACGTGTCCATCGTCGGCACCGAGTTCTTCCTCATGGACCATGCCGACGGGCGGGTGTTCCACGACCCTTCGTTGCCGGATCTTTCGCCCGAAGAGCGCGCGGCGATCTCCGCCTCGATGATCGAGACCCTGGCCGCCCTGCACCAGGTGGATTTCGACGCGGTCGGCCTCGGCGATTATGGCCGCGTGGGTGGCTATATGGGTCGGCAGGTCGTCCGCTGGTCGAAGCAGTATGAGGCGTCGAAGACCGACGAGCTGGCCGAGATGGACCATCTCATGGCCTGGCTGCCCGACAACATGCCCGACGACAGCGAGACGACAATCGTGCACGGCGACTTCCGGCTGGAAAACCTGATCATCGCCCATGACGAACCCCGGGTGATCGCGGTGCTGGACTGGGAGCTCTCGACCCTGGGCCATCCCCTGTCGGACCTCGCCTACAACTGCCTGCCCTATCACTGGCCGGAGGAAAGCTTCGGCGACATGCGCGGGCTCGACACTTCTGTTCCCGGCATTCCTTCCGAAGCCGATTACGTCGCCGCCTATTGCAAACACACCGGGCGCGACGAGATCGAGAACTGGAACTTCTATCTGGTGCTGTCCCTGTTCCGCCTCGCGGCGATCATCCAGGGCGTCTACTACCGCGGGCTGCAGGGCAACGCCTCGTCCCCCGAGGCGCTGCTGCGCCGCGACCTGACCCGGCAGCTGTCGATCCGGGCATGGGGTTTGGTGGAGGGTGCGGGCTGACCCACCAAAAACAGTCATACGCGGACTTGATCCGCGTATCTCTACGCGGACCGAGACAAGATGCCCGGATCAAGTCCGGGCATGACGAAGGTTCTGTAGGAACTCAATCATCCTCGGGATAAATCAGGCGCAGATTCTGCACCACGGCGGCGGGACGTTCGCTGCCCTCCAGCTCGATCGTCGCGTCGAGGACAAGCGACACACCGCCATCCTCGCGCTTCTCCGCGCTGGCCAGCACCTGGCGCAGGCGCACCCGCGAATTCGCCGGCACCATCGCCGTGAAGCGGACCTTGTTGAGCCCGTAATTGAGCTCGTGGGCGACGTGACCCACGTCGAAAATCTCGTAGCTGAGCGGCGCCAGCAAAGACAGCACCAGGAACCCGTGGGCGATGGTCGTACCGGTCGGCAGTTCGCGCGCGGCGCGCGCGGGGTCCACATGCACCCATTGATGGTCGTTGGTCGCATCCGCGAACGCGTCGATCATCGGCTGGTCGATCAGCACCCAGTCGCTGACGCCGAGCTCGGTGCCGACGAGATCGAGGAACACGTCCGGATGGGAAAACTTCGCCATCGTTGCCTTCTCCCCCGCGCGCCGTCGACGCCCGTCTAGGACGCCTTCGCCGCTTCGCGCTCGCGCAGGACCTTGCGCTGGATCTTGCCCGTCGTCGTCATCGGCAACTCGGTGACGAACTCGACCGCGCGGGGGAATTCATGTGCCGCCAGGCGTGTCTTGACGTGGTTCTGGATGTCCGCCGCCAGCGCATCCGACGGGGTCTGCCCGTCCTTCAGGATTACATAGGCCTTCACCAGCTCGCCACGCGCCTCGTCCGGCACGCCGATCACCGCCGACGTCTGGACGGCCGGGTGGGTCAGGAGCGAATTCTCGACCTCCGCGGGGCCGATCCGGTAGCCGGCGGAGTTGATCACATCGTCGGCGCGCCCGACGAAGTAGATCCAGCCCTCCTCGTCCATCGTCGCCTTGTCCCCGGTGTCGAGCCAGCGGTCGCCATTCCCGTCGGTGATGAACTTCTCCTCGGTCGCCCGGGGGTTCTTCCAGTATTCGAGGAACATCACCGGGTCGGGCGCCTTGACGCAGATGGTGCCGAGATCGCCCGGGGCCTGGACCGCGCCCGCTTCGTCCATGATCCGCAGCGTGTGGCCCGGCGAGGCGCGGCCCATCGAGCCGTCGGGCGGGGTCATGACCGACGCGCAGCAGCCGACGATCACGTTGCACTCGGTCTGGCCGTAGGCCTCGTTGATGGTCACGCCGAGCTGTTCGCGACCCCAGTCCATGAGCGACGTCCCCAGCGCCTCGCCGCCCGAGAACATCGTGCGCAGATCATAGTCGTAGCGCGCGCGCGGGTTCTCGACCTGACGCATCACCTTGAGCCCGGTGGGCGGAATGAAGGCGCAGCGCACGCCATAGCGCGCCAGCAGATCGAACACGGCCTCGGGGTCGAAGCGGCCGGGCGGGTTCACCACCTGCGGGATGCCGTGATAGAGCGCCGGCATCGCCGAATCCATCAGCGCGCCGATCCACGCCCAGTCCGCATTCGTCCACATGACGTCGCCGGGCCGGGGCAGGAAGTCGAAGATGAAATCCACCCCCGGCACATGCCCGATCATGGTGCGGTGGGGCAGCAGCGCCCCCTTGGGATTGCCCGTCGTGCCGGAGGTGTAGATCAGGAGCGCGGGATCGCCATTCGACGTATCGACCGGGGTGAAGCTGTCCTTCGCGCGCGCCAGTTCGGCATGGAAATCGAGCGCGCCGCCCGCGCCATCGTCCGCCGGCCCATCGACCGACAGGACGAGTTCCAGGTCGGGGAGCGAATCCCTGATCTGCGCGATCTTCTCGCAGCTCGCCCGGTCGGTAATGATCGCCCGCGCGCCCGAATCCGACAGCCGGTATTCCAGCGCGTCGGGTCCGAACAATTGCGCCAGCGGCATCGCCACGAGGCCGGCGCGGTAGGCGGCGATGTGGGCGACCAGTGTCTCGGGCATCTGCGGCAGCAGCACCGCGACCCGGTCGCCGCGTTGCAGGCCCTGCGCCACGAACAGGTTGGAAAGCCGGCTCGCCAGCGCCTTCAGGTCGCCGAAGGAATATTCACGCCGCCCGCCGTCCGGCTGCGGCACGATCAACGCCGTGGCCTTCGGATCCTGCGCGTCACAGACCGACACGCCCATATTGAAGCGGTCCGGCACGTCCCAGCGCCAGTCGCCCCAAGCTTCATCGTATGTCTGTGAGATTTTCACCGAACAGCCCCCGGTTTATTGTTGGGGAGACTCTAGCCAGATAGGACGCCGCCGCCAAACGGGATCCAGTGACAACAATCGGCGTCAAGCCCGCACTTGATGCGGGCATCTCGTCTCGGTTTGCGCTGAGATACGCGGATCAAGTCCGCGTGACGACGGAGAGTAGGTGAATCACTCTCCATCGTCATGCCCGCGCAGGCGGGCATCCATCGTCACAGGCGCCTGCCCGGTCCCGCGTCGGCGTTTATGGACTCCCGCCTTCGCGGGAGTGACGAGAAGAGATGGACATGACAGGTACTAGGAACCCCCGCCCGCCAGTTCGAGCATCGCGCCCAGCAGCACCTGGCCGCCGGCAGCGACCCATTCGGGCTTCGCGTCCTCGACCTCGTTGTGGCTAATCCCGTCGACGCAGGGAATGAAAATCATAGACGTCGGCGCCACCGCCGCCACGTTGCAGGCGTCATGGCCCGCGCCGGAGATGATCTCACGGGCGGAGAGACCGCGGCTTTCGGCTGCGTTGCGCACGGCGGCGACGCAGCGTTCATCGAACACAATCGGTGCGATATAGAAAATCTCCTCGAACATGCTTTCGAGCCCGATCTCCGCGACGATATCCTTCATGCCGGCGCGCAGGCTGGCATCCATGTCGCGCAGGACATCGTCGTCGGGATGGCGGAACTCCGCCGTCATGAAGACCTGCCCGGGGATGACGTTGCGTGAATTGGGATAGGATTCGATCATCCCCACGGTCGAGCGGCCGTCGGGCGCGTTGTCGATGCCGACCCGGTGGACCAGCTCGACGATCCGCGCCGCGCCGACCAGCGCGTCCTTGCGCCGCTCCATGGGCGTGGTGCCGGCATGAGATTCCTGGCCCGTCAGGGTGATCTCGTACCAGCGCTGGCCCTGGGCACCGGTAACCACGCCGATGGTGATCTCCTCGTCTTCCAGAATGGGACCCTGCTCGATATGGGCCTCCACATAGGCGTGCAGGTCACGCCCGCCGACGGGCAGCTCGCCCGCATAGCCGATACGCGCCAGTTCCTCGCCGATGGTCAGCCCGTCTGCGTCGGCGCGGGACAGGCCGTGCTCCAGCGAGAACTGGCCGCCGAACACACCCGACGAGATCATCGCCGGGGCGAACCGGCTGCCTTCCTCATTGGTCCAGACCACCACCTCGATGGGGTGCTCGGTCTCGTAATCCAGATCGTTGAGGCTGCGGATCACCTCGAGCCCGGCCAGCACCCCGAAGATGCCATCGAAGCGCCCCCCGGTCGGCTGGGTGTCGAGATGGCTGCCGGTGACGACCGGCGGCAGGCTGTCGTCACGCCCAGCGCGGCGGGCAAAGATGTTGCCCATCTGGTCCACCGTCACCGCGCAGCCCGCGGCCTCGCACCAGGACACGAACAGGTCCCGCGCCTCCCGGTCGAGATCGGTCAGCGCGAGGCGCCGGCTGCCGCCCTTCTCGGTCGGGCCGATCTCGGCGATGTCCATGATCGACTGCCACAGGCGATCACCATCAATGGAAAGATTGCGCGGTTCGTTCATGGTGCGGCGTTCCGGGACGGGGTGGGAGAACGGCTTTCGGGCATGATACCGTCTCCCGTCATTTCCTCACAGGTCGCGTTACAAAATCATGGACTCACAAACCGGACGGCCGGTCACCCTGGCACCCAACGGGCTCGTCACCTCTCCCCATTCGCTCGCCTCGGCCGCCGGGGTGGACGTGCTGCGCGCGGGCGGGTCGGCGGTGGACGCGGCGATGGCCACCAGCGCCGCGCTGGCGGTGCTCTATCCCCACATGACCAGCATCGGCGGCGACGCCTTCTGGCTGATCCATGACGCGAAAACGCGCCGGGTCAGATATCTGAACGGCGGCGGCAAAGCGGCGTCGGGCGGCACGATCGCGGCTATGGAAGAACGCGGGCTTTCCGAAATTCCGTTTCGTGGGGTGATTCCGGCGACGTTGACGGTGCCCGGCGCGCTGGCGAGCTGGGACGAGGCGCACAAGGCGTATGGCCGGCTGCCCCTGCCGCGCATCCTCGAATCCGCCATCGGCTACGCCCGCGACGGGTTCCCGGTCACCGAACGGCTGGCGGAGCATATCGCCGAGCGTCATGACGACCTGGGCGAGCATGAGCATTCCGCGCGCATCTTTCTGCCCAACGGCACGCCGCCGGCGGCGGGAACGAAACTGGTCAATCGCGATCTCGCGCGTAGCCTCGAACGTTTCGCGGACGCCGGCTGGGCGGGATTCTACGATGGCGAGACCGCAACGGAGATGGCGCGGTTTGCCGCGGCGCATGGCGGTGTGTTCACGGTGGCGGATTTCGCCGGCCAGAAAGCCCAATGGGGCGAGCCGCTGGTCGGTTCGTATCGCGGTGTCACCGTCTACAACACCCCACCACCGACGCAAGGTTTCACGGTCCTGGAGATGCTCAACCTTATCGAGCCGCTGGACCTGCACAAGATGGAGTTTCTCGGCCCCGATCACATCCACCTGCTGGTTCAGGCCAAGCAGATCGCCTTCCATGACCGGGACCTTTTGCTGGCCGACCCCGACTTCGTGGACGTCCCCGTCGACCGGCTGATCTCCAGAGACTATGCCGACGAACGGCGCGGGCTGATCGACATGCAAACCGCCCTGCCCTGGGACAAGGTACCGTCCCATGGCAGCCTCGACGGCGACACGGTCTACATGGCCGCGATCGACAGCGAGGGCAACGCGGTCTCCCTGATCCAGAGCCTGTTCGCGGCCTTCGGATCGGGTGTCGTCGCTGGCAACACCGGCATCATGCTGCAGAACCGGGCGAGCTATTTCTCGCTTGACGCCGCGCATCCCAACCGGCTCGAACCGGGCAAGATCCCACTGCACACGCTGATGGCCGCCATGACGAAACGTGGCGACGATCTGTGGTCGGTGTTCGGCACCCAGGGCGCGGACGGGCAGCCCCAGGTCCAACTGCAACTGCTGACGGACATGATCGATTTCGGCCTGAACATTCAAGAAGCGCTGGAGATGCCGCGTTTCCTGTCGGGGCGTATCTCGCTCGGTGAGGCGCGCGACCCGTTGCATCTCGAAGGGCGCATGCCCGAGGCCACGATCACCGCGCTGGCGGCGCGCGGCCACAAGATCAACCGCTGGCCGGATTGGAACAACCGGGCCGGACAGGCCCACGGCATCGTTATTGAGCCGGGGTCCGGGCTCTATACCGGCGGTTCGGACCCACGCTCGGACGGTGCGGCTGTGGGGTACTGACCGTCGTCCTTTTACACGCACGTCATACCCGCACTTGATGCGGGTATCTCGTCGCGGTCATTGTGAGATGCTCGGATCAAGTCCGGGCATGACAGGTTTGGTGCTACGGCCGGTGCAACTCCACTGCCGCGCGGGTGAAGGTCCGCCGGCCTGCCTTGAAACCGAACCGCGCCTCGGCGTTGATGGCCACCGCATCGGCCGCCGTCTCCGCGTCCCAGACCACCAGATCGGCGGCGTTGCCGACGGCGACGCCGTAATCGTCACGGCCGAGGAACTTCGCGGGCCGGTCGGTCATCATGGCGAAACACTCGGTCAGCTCGTCCCGCGTGCCACGCTGGGCGACGTTGGCGTACATGTTGGCGATCCGCATCAGCGAGCCATCGCCAAACGGCGTAAACGGATTGAGGATGTTGTTGGTAGACAGGCAGCAATTCACGCCGTGGGCCGCCAGCGCGTTGCCATCGGCCACGCCGCGCATCACCGAGTGATCCTGATGCCGCCCGACGGTGAACAGATCCGTCGCCGGCAGCACCGTCAGGGTCACGCCGCTGTCGGACATCAGCTTGCCGAGATCGGCCAGTTTTCCCGGCGGCATGGATGAGTATTTCGAGCCGTGGCCGACGGCGACCCGGCCGCCCCAGCCGATTTTGTCGGCCAGTTCGCAGACCTGATAGATGTCGAGATGATCATGGTTGGGGCCGACATCCAGGTGGATGTCCACATCCACGTCGTATTCCTTCGCGAGCTCGAAAATGCGGTTGATCTGTCCCGGGCCGTCATCGTCATAGCTGGGGGCGCCGCCGATGGCCGTGGCGCCACGCTCGAGGGTCGCGACCAGATTGGCGTCGCCCTCGGGCACGCCGGTCCAGCCCTCCTGCAGGAACACGCAAAGCTGCAGGTCGATCGCCCAGGCATAGTCCTTCGCCAGCTGCTCCAGCGCATCGACGCTCTTCAGCCTGACATTGGGATCGACCTCCACATGGGTGCGCATCTGGGTGCAGCCATGGGCAATCGCAGTCTCCAGCGATGCGCCGGCGCGTTTATAGACGTCTTCCACGGTGAACCCCGGCTTCACGGCCGAGACCCGCTTCATGTGATCCATGCCACGGTCCGGCGCGGGTTCGGAGCGGTCGAGGATGCGCGACTTGTCGAGATGGATATGGGTCTCGATCAGCCCGCCGGACACCAGCCCACCCGCGACGTCGAGGCTCTCGCCGCCTTCAGGAAGCGCCGCCTCGATGGCCGCGATGCGCCCATCCGAAATCCCGATGTCCTGCATGGCCGCACCCGCGTCGCCACCCACAACCCGCGCATTGCGTAGAACCAGATCCAGACTCATGACAATTCCCCTCTAAATACCAGACGTCAGCATCGAACAGTTCCCGACCCGACGCAAACAACGTGACTACTTCGCCGGCGCCTCGGCCCGATCGTTGGGTCCGTAGTCCCGCAGCACCTCGGCGACTCGCAGGCGGTAATTATCGAAGATGCCGCCCCGGCCCCTGGCCTGGGCGACACGATGCTCCGCGTGGCTCCGCCAGGCCAGCACCGCTTCCTCGTCGCGGAAAAACGACAGGGCCAGATACTTGCCCGGGTTGTAGATGCTCTCGAACCGCTCGACCGAGACGAACCCATCGATCTTCTCGAGCTCGGCCGCCAGGTCGTGGGCGATACCGAGATAATCGTCGAGCCGTCCCTCGGCCGGCCAGACCTCGAAGATGACGGCGATCATCAGACGCCCCGGTTACGCGGCCAACCATCGACCTGGCGGCGCAGCTCCATACGCGCAATCTGGCGCCGGTGGACCTCGTCGGGACCATCGAACAGGCGCATCGCGCGGGCCCGGGCATACATGAACGCCAGCGGGAAATCGTCGGCCATGCCACCGCCGCCATGGAGCTGCAGCGCGCGGTCGATCACACCCAGCGCCATGTTCGGGGCCGCCACCTTGATCATGGCGATCTCCTGGCGCGCCTCCTTGTTGCCGACGGTGTCCATCATCCAGGCCGCCTTCATCACGAGCAGGCGGCACATTTCAATTTCAATCCGCGACTGGGCGATACGTTCCTCGGTGATGCCGCGCTCCGCCAGCAGCTTGCCCCAGGTCTCGCGTTCGGTGGCGCGCTTGCACATCGCCTCCAGCGCCCGCTCGGCGACGCCGATCACCCGCATGCAATGGTGGATGCGGCCCGGACCCAGCCGGCCCTGGGCGATCTCGAAGCCGCGCCCCTCGCCGAGCAACAGGTTCGCCACAGGCACCCGCACATTGTCGAATGTTACCTCCGCATGACCGTGGGGCGCATCGTCATAGCCCATGACATTCAGGGTGCGTTCGATTGTTACACCGGGCATGTCGCGCGGCACCAGAATCTGCGACTGCTGCTCATGGCGTGCCGCCGTTGGGTCGGTCTTGCCCATCACGATCATGATCTGGCAGCGCGGGTTGGGGGCGTTCGACGTCCACCACTTGGTGCCGTTGATCACATATTCATCGCCGTCGCGGGTGATCGAGCATTCGATATTGGTCGCGTCCGACGAGGCCACGTCAGGTTCCGTCATCGCAAAAGCCGACCGGATCTCGCCGTTCAGAAGCGGGGTCAGCCATTCGGCCTGCTGTTCGGGGGTGCCGTACATGTGCAGCACCTCCATGTTGCCCGTGTCCGGCGCGCTGCAGTTGAACACTTCCGGCGCCCAGTCGACCCGGCCCATGATCTCGCACAACGGCGCATATTCGACATTGGTCAGCCCCGCGCCGTGATGGTCATCGGGCAAGAACAGGTTCCACAGACCGCGCTTCCTTGCCTCTGCCTTGAGATCGTCGACGATCTGCGGTGTCTGCCAGCGGGTTCCCTGGTTGTCGAGCTGCGTGTCGAAGGTCTCCTCGTTCGGATAGACAAACTCGTCCATGAAGGCGATGAGATCTGCGCGCATTTCCAGGCAGCGCGGCGTTAGTTCGAAATCCATTATCCTGTTCCCCGGTTCTTATTTGCCTGCGCCCGGATGGATGCCGAACGCCAAGACTTGCCCTAGGATACCGCCAACATGTCTGTTGGGGGAGTCGCCATGACCACGCCGTTCGATCTTTCGGGCAAGGTCGCCATCGTCACGGGTTCGACCAAGGGCATCGGCCGCGCCATCGCCGTGGCGCTGGCCGAGGCCGGCGCAAAGGTGACCGTGTCGAGCCGGGATGCGGACCGGGTCGCGGAAACCGCCGGGGCTCTCACCGACGCCGGACACCAGGCCCTGGGCGTGCCCTGCAATGTGGGCCGCAAGGACGAACTCCAGGCGCTGATAGACACATCGCGCAAACAGGCAGGACCGGCGGACATCCTGATCTGCAACGCGGCCATCAACCCCTATTACGGTCCGGCGATGGAGATTCCCGACGAGGTCTTCGCCAAGATCATGCAAACCAACATCCAGTCCCAGCTCTGGCTCGCGCAGATGGCAGTGCCGGATATGCGCGCGGCAGGCGGCGGGGCCATCGTGCTGGTTTCGTCCATCGGCGGCCTGCGCGGCTCGGACGTGATCGGCGCCTACAACATCTCCAAGGCCGCCGACATGCAGCTCGCGCGCAACCTTGCCGTCGAACTCGGCCCCGACAACATCCGGGTCAACGCGATCGCGCCGGGGCTGGTGAAGACGGATTTCGCGCGCGCGCTGTGGGAAGACCCGGCATTCGCCGATCCGCGGATCGCAGCGACCCCGCTGCGGCGCCTCGGCGAGCCCGAGGATATCGCGGGCGCAGCCGTGTACCTGGCGTCCGACGCGGCGACCTGGATGACCGGTCAGACCCTGGTAATCGATGGCGGGGCGACGGTGCCTGTTTAAAAACCACGTCATGCGCGGACTTGATCCGCGCATCTCACATAGACCGAGACGAGATACCCGCATCAAGTGCGGGCATGACGAAGTAATATCTACAGGTTCGCGGGCGAAAAACCGCTCAACCCGTCCGGCCCGCGTCCCATTCCCTGAAGCCGGATCCGGCGTCGGCCAGTTCGCGCAACAGCACCGCCGGTTCCCACTTGTCGCCCCACTCGCCGTGGAACCGGTCGAGGGTCGCGACGATTTCGGGCAATCCGACCATATCTGCATAGAACATAGGGCCGCCGCGCCAGCGCGGGAACCCATAGCCGTGGAGCCAGACGACATCGACGTCCGACGCCCGGATCGCCATGCCTTCCTCAAGGATTTTCGCGCCCTCGTTGATCAGTGCGTAGACGCAACGCTGGAGAATCTCCTCGTCGGAGATGTCCCGTCGGGTAATCCCCATCTCGCCCGAACGCGCCACGATCAGGCTTTCGATCCCGGGATCGGGCAGCGCGTTGCGGCCTTCGTAGCGATACCAGCCGGCGCCGGTTTTCTGGCCGAACCGGCCCAGTTCGCAGATCCGGCCCAACAGCGGCGAGATCCGCTCGTCGGCGGGCCGCGTGTCGGCCCGGCGCTTCTCGATCGCCCAGCTGATGTCCAGTCCGGCAAGATCGGACACCCGGAGCGGACCCATGCGGAAGCCGAAGGTCTCGATCACCCTGTCCACGTCCTGGGGCAGCGCGCCTTCTTCGATGAGGAAGTCGCACTGGCGAAAATACGGCGCGAGCATCCGGTTGCCGACGAACCCGTCGCACACCCCGACCACGACGCCGGTTTTGCCGATGCGTCCCGACAGGTCCAGCACCGTCGCGATGACGTCCTTCGCGGTCTTTTCCGCCCGCACGATCTCCAGCAGGGTCATGACATTGGCCGGGCTGAAGAAATGCAGACCCAGCACATCCGCCGGCCGCTCGGTAACCGCGGCGATGGCGTCCACATCCAGCGTCGACGTGTTGGTCGCCAGGATCGTGCCGTCGCGTGCCAGGCGGTCGAGATCGCGGAACACGGATTGCTTGACGTCCATTTCCTCGAACACCGCCTCGATCACCAGGTCTGCATCGGCCACCGCATCGAGCCCCAACGCACCCGTGATGAGACCCATGCGCGTGTCCATATCCTCGGCGCTGAGCCGACCCCGATCGCGGGTCGCGGCATAGTTGCTCTCGATCCGCGCAAGGCCGCGGGTGAGCGCGTCCTGGCTGGTCTCGATCAGGGTGACCGGCATGCCCGCATTGGCAAATGACATGGCGATGCCGCCGCCCATGGTCCCGGCGCCGATGATCGCGGTGCGTTCGACGGACCGCCGCGGCGTGTCGCTCGGGATATCGGGAATTTTCGACACCTGCCGTTCGGCGAAGAATGCATGCACCAGCGAACGGGATTCGGCCGATGCCACCGCCTCGGCGCTGATTTCCGCCTCGCGATCCCATCCCTGTTTGAACGGCATGGTCAATGTGTTGGCGACGCTTTCCAGACAGCGCAGTGGTGCGCGCATGCCGCGCGCGGTCTTTTCGAGTTTCGCACGGGTTTCGGCAACCAGCGCCGCGCCCGCTTCCGGGTCCAGATCCACCGGCAACTCGCTCAAGCGGCGGCCCGCGGCATCGGATGCAACCAGTCCATCGGCAAACCGGATCGCCTCGGCGCAGACGTCGTCACCCTCGGCCACGCGATCGACGAGTCCGATCTCCAGGGCGCGGCGCCCATCCACCGAGGCCCCGCTGGTAATCATGTCGACCGCCGTCCGGAATCCGACGAGACGCGGCAGGCGCTGGGTGCCGCCCGCACCGGGTATGACGCCGCGTAAAACTTCCGGTAGCCCGAGTCGGGCATCACGGTGAGTCACCCGGTAATGGCAGCCCAGCGCGAGTTCCAGCCCGCCGCCCAGGGTCGGCCCGTGAATCGCCGCGACCACGGGCTTGTCCATCGCCTCGATCAGGTTCATCAGTTCGCGCGTCATGGGACGAACCTGGCGGTCCGGCGTGTTGAATTCGCGTATGTCCGCACCGCCGCACAGATTGCGGCCATTGCCGGAAATCACGACCGCACGCGTCGAAAGGTCATCCGCCGCGGCTTCGAGATAATCCGCAATCGCCATGCGCACATGTTTCGCCAGCGCGTTGACCGGCGGATTGTTGATGGTGATCACCGCGATCGTACCGACATTCCGGTAGAGGACGGGGTCATTCGATGTTTCAGTGCTCATGGTCTCTCGGACGCGGTCAGGCTGATCAACGCAGAATTGTACTTTAAGAGAATCATCCACAATCCTCCAAGGGTCGCGATTGCACCGCGCGAATGCCTGCCACGCCCCGGCACAATAGCGGGTCTATCGCGCAACCGCCCGCCGGTTGCTAAAGTGCGCCATCACCCGATGGCCACAACAGGCCGGATGATCGGACTCCCATGCGCCTACCGATGGACACCCGGCTGAACGCCGCCCAGATATTCGGACTGCTGACGACGATTGTCGCCGCGGTTCTGCTTGCCGCGCCCCTGTGGACCGACGCGCCGGGCGTGTTGCCGGCGGCGGGCGTCATCCTGTTCGCCATCAGTTTCTGGGCCACCGGCGCCATTCCGCCCCACATCACGGCGTTGTTGCTGTTCCTGCTGACGGTCGTGTTCTCGATCGCGCCGCCGAGTGTCGCCTTCTCCGGTTTCCATGCCAGCGCGACCTGGCTGGTCTTCGGCGGGTTCGTGATCTCGATCGCGGTCCACAAATCCGGGCTGGCCGCGCGTATCGTCCAGGCACTGATGACCCATCTGCCCGGCCGCTACCTGACCATGGCGGGCGGTCTGGCCCTCGCCGGCATCATGCTCAGTTTCATCATGCCGTCCGCATCCGGCCGCGCCGTGATGATGGCGCCACTGGCCGTCGCGCTGGCGACCGAACTGGGCTTCGCGGAAAACACCCGTGCGCGGCACGGCCTCGTGTTGGCGGCCGGCTGGGGTGCGACGATTCCCGCCTTCGGGATTTTGCCGTCGAACGTCGTGAACATGGCCTTCGTTGGTGCCTCCGAGGGCATCTTCAACATCAGCTTCACCTATTTCGGCTACACCTTCCTGAACTTCCCCATCGTCGGCTTTCTGGGTGCGCTGATCGTGATCGTCCTGATCACCATCCTGTTTGGCGCGAAACCGCAGCCTCAGGGCAAAGCCTCAATGCAGACAGGCTGGAGCAGCGCCGAGCGCCGTCTGATGGGGATCATGCTCGTCGCGCTGGCTCTCTGGATGACGGATTCGCTGCACGGAATCTCACCCGCCTGGATCGCGCTCGCCGCAGCATTGGTCTGTGTGACCCCGGGCATAGGAATGCTGCCGGCATCCGTGATCACGAACGAAGTAAACTACGGAGCCTGGCTATTCGTCGCCGGGGTCATCGGCGTCGGCGCGATTGCCAATCATTCCGGGCTCGGCGGCGCGATGGGCGAGTTGCTGCTGGCCAACATTCCGCTGACCAAGGATGGCGGGATTGTCACCTTCTATGAGATTTTTGCGATCAGCGCCGCCGTGGGCGTGGTCACGACATTCCCGGCAGCCCCACCCATCGTGACATCATTCTCAGATGCCATCGCGCAGGCCACCGGCTGGCCGTTGGAATCGGTCCTGCTGGTCCAGGTCCCGAGCTGGATGATCTACCCCTTCCCGCACGAGGCCCCGCCCGTCGCGATGGCCATGGCGGTCGGCGGTGTGCCCATGCGCGAGGCCTTTCGGCTGACGTCGGTCTATTTCGTGATCGGTGTGCTCATCATCCTGCCGCTGCAATATCTGTGGGGCAGTATGCTCGGGATCTATCTGTAAAATTCGGAATCAAAACAAACAAACAAACGGGGAGAGACCAATGCTGTTCATGGTGCGAATCAAGGTGGAACTGCCGGGCGAGATGGACCCGTCCCAGGTCAAGGCGCTGGGCGATGCGGAGGCCGACCGGGCCATTGAGCTGATCCAGGCGGGCCGGATGCGCAAGGTCTGGCGGATCGTCGGCGAGCGGGCGAACTTCTCGATCTGGGAGGCCGACAGCCTGGAGGATTTCCACGCCGATATCTCCTCGCTGCCGCTGCACCCGTGGATGACCGTCGAGGTGACGCCCATGATCGAGCATCCGGCGACCCAGGCCTATGAGGACCGGATCGGGCCGTTCCCGACGATCTAGCGGGCGAACACCCCTCTCCATTCGTCATGCCCAGGCTCGACCCGGGCATCCCGTCTCGATCTTTGCGAGATGCGCGGATCAAGTCCGCGCATGACGCCGGTGGATGAAACCAAAAGTCGCCTAGTAGCCGCGTTCGGCCTTGAGTTCCGATACAGGCCGGTAATAGTCCGGGTAGCGCTGGGAAATGCGCGCGCCGGGATAGAACGCCGCCGCATATGACGGGCGTGCCCGGATGCGCGCGAACCAGGCGGTCATCTCCGGCAGGTCGTCCTCCCACAGGAAGGCGTAGCCGAGGTCGTCCATGCGGTCGATCAGCGGCGTGACCTGCGCATCCACCATCGTGTACTGGGCGCCCATGATCCACGGGCCGCCATGTTCGACGATGGCCGCATCGATCCGCTCGCAGGTCTGGCGGATCTGGAACTCGGCATATTCGAGCTCATCCTTGCCGAAACCCGTCTGGGACATGCGCTGGTAGAATTGCTTGCGCAGCGGCAGCCGGTCCGCATGGGCGGCGAACTCGACATTGCTCGCCTTGGCGAACCGCATCGGCGCCAGCATGTTGGCGAATGTCGGCACCCGCACCGCCACCGTGGGCACCTCGTCGATGTAGCGCATCCAGGCGCGCATCCGGGCACGGCCGACCGCATCGCCCGGCGCCAGCGCAGGCTCGGGAATGATTTCCTCGAGATATTCGAGGATGGCGGAGGATTCGATCAGGACCGTCCCGTCATGCACGAAGGTCGGGACCACACCGTTGGGGTTGAGCTTCAGATACTCCGGCTCGAGCTGTTCGAACGTGCCCAGATCGACATCATGCTCGATCCAGTCCTTGTTCATCTCCGGCAGGCCCTTTTCGGCGAGCGTGATCCGCACCTTCTGGCTGCAGGTCGATTGCGGCGCCTGATACATCTCGATCTTCATTCGGACTCTCTGTCGGCAAAAAACTGCGCGTATTTCTCGCTCACATTGGTGTTGGCATAGAACGCCGTGGCGAATGAAGGCCGTGCCTTGATACGTTCGAACCAGGCCGTCATCTCCGGCAGATCGCCTTCCCAGATCGGGCCGTAGCCCAGGTCGGCCATGCGCTGGATCAAGGGCGTTAATGTCACGTCGATCAGCGAATATTGTTCGCCCAGTATCCAGGGCCCGCCATTCCCGGCGATGGCCGCATCGATGCGCTCGCAGGTCTGGCGGATTTGCGCGATCGCGTTGTCGACTTCGTCTTCGGAAAACCCGTCCACCTGACCCATGCGCCGGTAGAATGCCTTGCGGAGCGGCATTTTTTCAATCCGCGCCTCGAAGTCTTCCGACGAAGCATTCTCGTAACGCAGCGGCCGGAACACCTTGTTGAAGGACGGTACCCGCACCGCCGGGGTCGGCACCTCCTCCATGTAGCGCATCCAGGCCCGCAGGCGCGCACGCCCCAGCGAGTCGGCCGGGGACAGGGACGGTTCGGGATGGATCTCGTCGAGATACTCGACGATGACGGAGGATTCGATCACCGGTTCTCCGTCGTGAATGAGGGTCGGGACGACACCGTTGGGATTGAGCTTGAGATACGCATCGGTCAGATGATCGCCCGACGTGAAATGCATCACATGGCTCTCCCAGTCGAGGCCCTTCTCGGCCAGACAGATGCGCACCTTCTGGCTGCAGGTCGAATGGTCGGAATGATAGAGTTCAAGTGCCATGATCGGCTTCTCCCGATATTTTGAAGCGCCTTCTCTGGACGCGGAGCACCAAGCCTATATATCAACAGCTTCGAGACGTTTCCCCCGCCCCCACGACCGAACGCCATGCGCATTCTGCACACCCTTCTGGCCCTGTCACTCTTCGCGATGGCGACACAAGCCGTTGCGGATGCGGTCGACCTGACGGTCTGGCCCGATCACGCGACCATGAACGGCCAACGCGGCGAACGCGTGATCTATCCCAGCCACAGCCCCTTCACTCTCTGGGAGGTCGGCAAGAGCGACAGCCTCGACCCGCCGACGGATGCGCACGCGGTGTTGTTTCTGCCCGAGGACGCCAGCGCCGCCTCACCCGTTCCCGCCGTGGTGTTGCTGCATGGCGCCGCCGGGGTGCTGGGTTCGCGCGAGCTGACCTACGGCGCCCAGTTCGCCGAGATGGGGGTGGCCGCGTTGGTCGTCGATGCCTTTGGCGCGCGGCGCGACAAGGCATCGGGGTTCATCGACCGCCTGCTCAACATCACCGAGACCATGACCCTGGCCGATGCATATGCGGGACTGCGATATCTGGATGCGATGCCCGAGGTGGACGGCGACCGGATCGCGCTGATGGGATTCTCCTATGGCGGCATATCGACCATGCTCGCGGCGTTTGCCCAGACCGCCGAGACCCTCAACCCCGGCGGCAAACGGTTCGCGGCCCACGTGGCCTTCTACGGCCCCTGCATCGCCCGCTTCGACGACACCCGCGCGACCGGCGCGCCCGTATTACTGCTCGCCGGGTCGGAGGACGGCATCATCGACCCGGAGCGCTGCGGCGAGATCGTCGAGGACCTGCGAGACGGCGGCGCGGAGGCCGAATTCATCGTCTACGAGGGTGCCTATCACCAGTGGGACGGCCGGTTTGCAGGCCCCCGTACCATCGGTCGCAACCTCGCCGACTGCGACCTCAACGTGAATGAAAAGGGCGTCGTGCGCGACACCCTGACCCTGCTGCCCATGTCAGGACCATTCCTGCGCAAGGTGATCCTGGGCGTGTGTTCCGATGCCGACGGCTATCTGATCGGCCGCGACGACGCGGTCCGCGATCGCTCCAACCGGGACGTAGGCGCGTTCCTGATGCGCGCCTTCAACGGCGACAGCTAGCTTAGTCCTCGAGCGGCTCGGCCCAGCCCGACGGCACCTTCACCCGGAACGTGTTCAACACCGCGGCCACATGATTGTAGTGGCCGAAGATCGCGACCAGCTCGACCAGCCTTGATTCGCCGAACATTTCGATGGCCCGGTCATAGACCGCATCCGAGACCTGTTTCGATTCCAAAAGCTCCGTGAACAAGTCGTAGACCAGTTCCTCATCGGCCTTTTCGAAGCTGGGTCGCGTGCGAGCTTCGATGGCATCGATAATCGCCGGGTCGAGACCGGCCTTCAATGCCTCGACCTTGTGGACGCACCATTCCAGTTGCGCCACCCAATGGCGGGCCGTCATAACGATGACAAGCTCGGAGATGCGTTTCTCGTGGCTCGTTCCGTGCCGCGCGAAATCACCAAGCGCAAAGGCACGCTCTGCAAGGGGCGGATTGCGCAGCCAGGCATTCATCGGCCCGATAATCTGCCCGGTCTTGCTGGCGACCATGCGCTCGGCGATCACGCGCTGGGCGTCGTCCATGTCTTCGTGGCTCAACTTCTTGAGCCGGCCGTCCGTCTGGTCGTCGGATGTGTCTTGCGTCATCGTGCTGAATTTCCCTTCGATCGGCCGTAACACCGGGTTCCCGTCAATATCCCGCTGCCGCACCATCGCTGCGCGGATCGGACCCCGCCTCGATGATGCCGTCGGGCCGGCGCACCAGCGCGCCCGCATGGCCCATCAGGTCGCTGAACGGCCCGACCACCTCGATATCGTGGCCCGCAGCCCGCAACGCCTCGATGACCGGCTCGGGGAAACGGGATTCGATCTTGAGATTGGTGCTGTCGCTGCCCCATGTGCGGCCGAGCAGCCAGCGCGGCGCGGTGATCGCGGCCTGAACCGGCATGCCGAAACGCACATGACGGGTAAACACCGCCGCCTGGGTCTGGGGTTGGCCCTCGCCTCCCATGGTGCCGTAGGACATCACCCGCCCGTCGTCGAAATGCGCCATCGCCGGGTTGAGCGTGTGGAACGGTTTACGGCCCGGCTGCAGCGGGTTCAGCGCGCCCGGGTCAAGCGCGAAGCTGGCGCCCCGGTTCTGCCAGGTGATGCCGGTCTCCGGCAGCACCACGCCGGAGCCGAACTCCCAGTAGATGGACTGGATGAAGCTGACGGCGTTGCCGTGGCGGTCGATCGCACCCAGCCAGACCGTATCGCTGTCGGTGCCGCCGCGCTTCCAGTCACCGGCGCGTTTTAGATCAATCGCACCAGCCAGACCGTCAATGACCTCGGCTGTCAGGAAGGTCTCGGGCGCGGGATCCATGTGGGCCGGATCGGTTATGTGCCGGTCGCGAATGGCAAACGCCTGCTTGCTCGCCTCGACGAGCAGATGGACAAACTCGAAACCGTCGGCATCCGGACAGTCGAGCCGGTCGAAGGCCCCGAGGATGAGCAGCGAGGCCAGGCCCTGGGTCGGCGGCGGCATGTTGTAGAGCGTGGCATCGCCGAGCCGGAGCGACAACGGCGGCTTGGCGACGGCCTGATGGGCCGCGAGATCGCCACCCTCGACCGGGCTGCCGACCGCCGCGAGATCGGCGGCAATCGCCCGGGCGAGATCACCGCGATAGAAATCCTCGGTGCCGGCGTCGGCAATGCGTTGGAGGGTCGCGGCGAGACGCGGCTGGCGGAAGATATCCCCACGCGACGGCACCGCGCCGCCCGGCGTGTAGACATCGGCGAAGCCGGTCGCCGGACCCATCTCCGGCAGCTTCTCGGTCGTGTTGCGGACCTGGCCTTCGGTGACGGCCATCCCGTCGCGGGCATAGCCGATCGCATCGTCCAGCAGGCGGGAGAGCGGAAACTTTCCGCCCATGCTTTTCGACAACTCCTGCGCGGCACCCCAGCCGGAGACGGTTCCCGCCACGGTCACGGCCGCGAGCGGGCCGCGCGACGGCACGGCGTCCAGCCCTTCTTCGGTATAGCGCTCGATCGTCGCGCCAGACCCCGCCGCCCCGCACGCATCGATCGCGACTGGCTCTCCATTGGCGGGCGATACCACCCAGAAGCCGTCACCACCGATCGAGTTCATATGCGGATAGACGACCGCGATGGCGGCCGCCGCGGCGATCATCGCCTCGAGCGCGTTGCCGCCCTCACGCAGGACGGACAGGCCGGCCTCGGCGGCGAGATGATGGGGCGCGACCACCATTCCGTGGGGTGCGAATTTTGAGTTCAACATGGGCGACCAACAATCCTGTAAAAAACATCGGGCGGCACAACCGGTGCCGCCCGCACAACTTTAAACCCTTCTGCGCCTATTCGGCAGCTTCCGCGTCGGGATAATCGGCGATCTCGTCGAGGGCCGGTTTGATCTCCTGCATGAAGATTCGCAGCTGGTCGATCATGTCGTCCTTCGGGCACTGGGCATAGTGATAGATCAGCGTGATGTATTCCGCCGGCAACTGCGTCCACTGCTTGATATAGGAATCGCGCACTTCCGACACGGAGCCGTACTGAAACAGACCCGTCGAATCCATCAACTCGATCAGCTTCTTGTCGTCGGCGCCGACGGCCTTGCTGGTCCAGTCCGGGAACAGCGGGCCGTAGAAGTTCTGAAAGATATCGCCCGACCAGTCGAGCATCTTCTGCGCGCCATCGTCATGGCCCTCGCCCACATGGGGCCAGCGCACGATCGCCTGATTCTGGCCGTGGGCGATGTTGTAGCCATGCTGATTCGCGACCTCGGTGTAGCGCGGACCGTAATCCGCGCAACGGTCGATGCTCGAAAAATACGACGGGATGAACCCGCGCGCGCCGGCATATTCGACCGTTTCAATCGACGCGTTGGACGCGATGAAGACCTTCGGATGAGGCCGTGTGTACGGCGCAGGCACCACGGAAATCTTCCGCAGCTTGCCGTCTTCGTCCATCTCTCCCGGCGCACCCATCTGGCGGGTCACGTCACCCATGAACCAGCCTTCGAGACCCTCATCATGGGGATAGGGATATTCCCAGAGATCGCTTTTGTAGTCGAACGCGTCTTCCGTCCAGGCCTTCATGACGATGTCGACCTGTTCCTCGAAGATCTTGCGGTTGTGCTCATCCGCCGCGCTCTTGTCGGACATGGTCGCGACCGAGCCGATCTTCTGGCCCAGCACATTCGTCCAGCGGGACTGGTAGCCCCGCGCGAAACCCACGAAGCAACGGCCCTTGGTCATATGGTCGAGGGTTGCGGTTTCCTCGGCCACCCGGATCGGGTCGTCCACGCTCATCACGTAGCCGAGGCTGCCGATATTGAGCCGCTTGGACAGGCCGGCCCAGTAGCCGGTGTTGATGCCGATGCTCGGCCCGACCTCATAGCCTTCCGAATGGAGGTGATGTTCGATCGAGGACACCCCCCACACGCCCAGATCATCCATCGCCCGGATCAGGTCAGGCATGCCGTCCATGGCTTCCTGGTAGCGTTCCCGGTTGCGGCCGATCGGGCGCATCTCCTTGCGCTCCGTCTGGTTCTCGGCACGAACCATCGGGTACATCTGTACGATTACCTTCACCATGGCGATTCCTCCCTCGCGTTCCGGTTTCCGCGCCGGCTCGGCCCGGTTCAGACGTTGAACGGCGGTGCCGTGCTGCCCTCCTCGAGCTGCAGGCGCATCGTGTTGATGAACCGTGCAAGCATGCCGTAGTAGCCAATCATGATCGTCAGATCGACGAAGCCGTCATTGCCGAGCGCTTCCTTGAGCGCCGCGACCATGTCGTCGGCAACTTCTTCATTGCGGGTAACGAGCCGGGCATATGTGGTGGCCGTACCGACCAGGCCAGGCTCGGCCTCGATCGCCGGCGTGCCGACTTTCTTGAGCATCTCTTCGGGCGCGCCGACCTTCACCGCAAATTCCCAGTGATGTCCCCACTCATAAGAACAACGCAGCTCCTGAGCGACCGTCAGGATGACGTATTCGCGCAGCGCGTCGTCGAACTTCGTGCCATAGCGCACATGGGCGCCGACGG
Source organism: Alphaproteobacteria bacterium (assembly GCA_039980135.1). Classification (NCBI taxonomy): domain Bacteria; kingdom Pseudomonadati; phylum Pseudomonadota; class Alphaproteobacteria; species Alphaproteobacteria bacterium. The sequence goes on along the minus strand of JBDXCV010000003.1, from coordinate 1,095,495 downwards.
GGGTGACCGCCGCAAGCGCACCCGGGCTGTTGGCCAGCAACGCAAACACGTTGGGCATGCTGGTGCGCCCGCGCGAGCGGATCACCTCGTCATAGGCTTCCTGATATTCAGCCGGACAATCCTCGCGCTCGACGCGCGACAGGCGTGCATTTTCCAATCCATCGGTCACGTACTCTCTCCCCCGTAAATCTGTCGGTAAACGATCAGGTAAAATATTATCGGCGCGGTGCGGGTCGATGCCCCGGGCCATTTGGCTGGGACGAAGCAAACCACCATCGGCTCACCGCCGTCAACGCCGCGCGTCAATCGCAGGCTTGTCACACCGACCCCGGGGGGCCAAATCGCCCCCGGATGTGCTAAACGCGCATGACAAATCTAGGACGAATGCGGGACGAACGACATGACCGAAACGGCTCCGGCGCGCATTGGCGCCTTCGCGGGCGCGGTGTTGATCGCGGCGGTAACGATCTTTTTCCTGATCGAGGGACGCGAGCTTCTGATCCCGATCGCGGTCGCCATCGTCATCTGGTACCTGCTCAATGCGCTGGCGCGATTCCTGCGTCGCATCCCGCTGGGGGGCTGGCGGTTGCCGAACTGGCTGGCGCTCACCGGGGCCGTGATCATCGTGGCTCTGGCCATCGCGCTGGTCGCGGAACTGATCAGCGGCAGCGTGGCCGATGTCGCCGCCGCGGCACCCTCCTATCAGGCCAATTTCGATAACCTCGTGGCACAGGCCTCGCGACTTGCCGGCTTCGAGCAGACCCCCGACATCGCCCATGTGGTCCAGGAAATAAATATCCGCGCGCTGATCCGGTCCTTCGCTTCCACAGCGGCGGGCTTCGCCGGTTCCTTCGGCATCGTCATCGTCTACGTCGTTTTCCTGCTCATCGAACAGGGCAGCTTCGAAAGCAAGTTCTCGGCACTGTTCCCCGATTCCGAACGCCGCCAGGACGTCCGCGACCTTCTCCATCGCATGCAGGCGCAGATTCAGACCTACGTCGCCATCAAGACCCTGATGAGCGCCATGACCGGCCTGGTCAGCTACGCGATCCTGCTGGTCGTGGGTGTCGACTTCGCCGGCTTCTGGGGCTTCATCATCTTCCTGCTCAACTACATCCCGACCATCGGCTCGATGCTGGGCATCCTGCTGCCCACCCTGCTGGCGGTGGTGCAGTTCGCCACGATCGGCCCGGTGCTGACGGTATTGATCGCGGGGGGCGCGACACAATTCGTGATTGGTAACCTGGTCGAACCGCGGCTGATGGGCACGTCGCTCAATATCTCACCGCTGGTCGTACTGATCTCGCTGGCCGTGTGGGGCAGCATCTGGGGGCTGGCGGGCATGTTCCTGTCGGTACCCCTGACGATGATCGTGATGATCGTGTGCTCCTACTTCACGCCAACCCGGCCCGTCGCGATCATGCTGTCGGGCAACGGAAAAATCGAAACGCGGTAGGCGGCCCCCGAAAGCGGCGACACAGAGGTCAGAATGGCGAAACAGAGCAATGAAGATGCGGTCGACCGCGCGGTACGCGACCTGCAGCAGCTTCTCGACAAGTCACAGCATCTCGATACGGCGACGGTGCGCGCCATCGCCGACCAGTTTCGCGCCGACGCCGCACTCGCCCGCACCATGCGCCAACACCGGCATGTCTATGACGCGATCTCGGAATATTTCGAACACGCCGCAGACTATCGCGACAAGGAAAACGACACGACGGGTTCTCCCATCGGTGACGCCGTGCGGGCGCTGGTCCAGAACCTCGATGACGACGAGAGTTCGCGTAAAAGCTAGCGCGGCGGAAGACCCGTTCGACGGTCGGCACCGCGCGCACCGACTTCGCCCGCCAGCTCCCGAAGAACGCGCTTCTCCTCATCCAGCGTCAGTGCGGCGTCCGAACGCATGATTGCCAGCGCCGCATGACGGCGTGCATTCTCGCTGAACTGTTCGTTGGGCTGCATGGCCAGGCTCTTGAACGCCTTCTGGAGACGGATACCGACCTCAAGCAACCCTGCCGCCTCGCGCGCAATCGGGGTGAATGCGTCATCGAACAGGTCCGCAACGGAGATTTCGGGGACAAACACGTTGGGGAAACGGACGTCGTCCTCCTCGACGGATTCGGTCCAGATCGTCAGTACCTTCACGATGCGTCCGATGACCTCAATGGCCGTCCCCGGATCGTTGATTCCCGGTGAGAGCGCACGCGATGCGATCTCCGACAGCACGATAAGTCCGAACCGCGGATCCTGATCAAACGAACGCTCGGAGTCGACGGCAAACGCCGTCAGAATATCCTCGCGTTGCGCATCGGACGGCTCCCAGCTCAGCCAGGCAAGCGGCCGCAGACTGTCGGCGAACGACCCGGGTGTTCGCCCCACATAAACCTGTCCATCGGCGGATTCGGCGATCGCATCGAGTGCCGCGATATCGATGTGCTGGACATATCCGATTTCATCACACGTCAAAGGCACCGCGTCCTCCGGCACGTCCTGCACCGGGCTACAGCCCAGGCAGGGGGACTGGCGGCGCAGCCGCAAGGCTTCCGAGGTTGCCCGTTCCACCTTTCCCAAAACTTCGCCGAGGCGGCCCAGGTTGGACAGGTAGTCGATCCAGCGGAAAAACGTCACGATGATGATCGCGATCACGGTGATCGTGACGACGAAAAGGACGACCCTGCCGCCCGGACCGTAGAAACCGGCGCTCAGCGCCACGATTCCGATCAGGCTGAAAATGAACGCACCGATGAACGTCGCGAGCGCGTTCTGCGAAATCGGATCCTCGATCAGAAGTTTAGTCGCGCGCGGCGTTGCAATGCTTGCCGCTGCCGAGAATGCCGAAACCATGGTGCCCAGCGAAAAGGTCGCCACGGCCAGCATGCTCGACGCCAGTATCTTGAGAATGTCTTCGATGGCGTCGGCCCGGACCAGACTCTGCATGTCTGAAGGAAAGACATCCGCGGTCAGCGTGGCGAGCAGCGCGGTCGCAAGCGCGACAACGCCGTACAGCGCCGCCCGAAACCACAATCGCCGGGTGAATTGCGAAATAACCCACTGCAGACGGCTATTCAATCGGCGTTCCTCTGCGCGTTCCGGCGCGACCATTTACGGACGGGCGCAATGACGGGCGCAAACAGCTCCTGAACCCAGACCGAGATCACCGAAACCAGTGCGACCGCTTTCGGTCCATTCGCGTCATGGTGATATCGCGAAATCGCGAAATGGTGCCCCCGGGGAGACTTGAACTCCCACTCCCTTGCGAGAACTGGATTTTGAATCCAGCGCGTCTACCAATTCCGCCACAGGGGCCCCAGGACGTGTGCCCTCTCCATAAGTCCACCGGCCCCAACGGGTCAACCGCCTGCGCCCGAAATCGGAAATCTCGAAGCTGTGACCGGCGTCACTTCAATCCGCCACGCCGGTGCATACATAAGATGCACAGACAACCAAACTGGAGACAGACGATGTTGCAGTACTGCCGGAAAGCCGCCGGTCTGATTGCCGTCTGGGCCGTTTTTCTGGCAATTCTAACGGTCTGGCCGAACGCGCCCGACGCGCGGGCGACAGGCCCGGGCTACGACGCCACGGGGAACAGCGAAACGGGCCGGCCGATACATGCTGCGCGCCAGGATACGGCCTACACCCACACCGGGCTGTGGGTCGCCGACGTACAAACCGACGGCACGGTCATCTATCTGCGCCAGATCAAGCGCCGCTGATCAAAATTTGTGGGCACCAACCACGCAACATGGACAGGCGCGCGTCCGCCTGTTACGAGGCCGAGCATGACCGGAGCATTCGCGCACCGGCGGTTGGGAGACGGCATGCTGCAAGGCCTCTATGACTGGACCATGCGCCTCGGCGCGTCGCGCCACGCCGTTTGGGGGCTGGCCGCGGTCGCCTTCGTCGAGAGCTCGTTTTTCCCGATCCCGCCCGATATTCTGCTGATCCCGATGATCCTGGCAGCCCGCAACATGGCATGGCGGCTGGCGGCGATCTGTACCGTCGCGTCGGTGCTCGGCGGGTATTTCGGTTATCTCATCGGCCTGACCCTGTTCGAGGCCGTGGGCGAGCCGGTCATCGCGTTCTACCATATGGAACAGGCCTTCGAGGCCTTCACCGCGAAGTATAACGAGTTCGGCGCCTGGATCGTCTTCACCTTCGGCGTCACACCCTTCCCCTACAAGGTGGTGACCATCGCCAGCGGCGTGACCCAGCTCGATCCCGTGGTGTTCGGCATCACCTCGGCTGCCGCGCGTGGCCTGCGCTTTTTCCTGGTCGCCGCGCTGATCTGGTATTTCGGGCCGCCGATCCGCGCCTTCGTGGAGCGCTATCTCGGCTGGGTGGCGCTCGCCTTCGTGGTTCTGCTGATCGGCGGGTTCGTGCTGATCAAGTTCGTCTTCTAGCAACAACGACCCATATTCCGCTCATGGCCGCATCCGATATTCACACCACGCTTCGCCGGCGCCCGGCGACCTGGCCCACGCTCACCCTGGCCGCGAGCGTCGCCATGCTCGGCGGCGCCTGGGCCTTCCAGATTTTCGGCGGCCTGCAGCCCTGCGCGCTGTGTATTTACCAGCGCTGGCCCTACTGGATCGTGATCGGATTCGCGGGCCTGGCCGTGCTGGCCGGGCGGCGGCTGGGGCCGGGCGCGCTGGCGGTGTTCGCCGCGATCAGCGGGCTGATTTTCCTGGCGGGCGCGGGCGTGGCCGGTTTTCACGTCGGGGTCGAGCAGCATTGGTGGGAGGGACTTTCCACCTGCGGCAGCGGCGGGCTCGACGACCCCAACATGTCCATCGCCGAGCTGAAGGCAAAAATCCTCGCCACGCCGCTGGTGCGGTGCGACGACGTGGCATGGTCCCTCTTCGGAATTTCGATGGCAGGCTATAATCTGATCATCTCCGTGATCCTCGCGGTGGCATCCGCATGGGCGGCACAGGGTTTCTGGCGAAAGACGGCATGAGCGAAACCGAGAGAAAGCATCCCAGGAAGACAGGCGACGATCGCCTGCCCGGCGACCCGGATCGCGAGACCCTGATCGAGCGGATGATCCGGGTCGATCATGCCGGTGAGTATGGCGCGGCGCGTATCTATGCCGGCCAGCTCGCGGTGCTGGGCAAACACCCGGTCGGCGACACGATCCGCCACATGGCCGAGCAGGAAAAGAAACATCTGGAGGCCTTCGACGAACTGATCGTCGCGCGACGCGTGCGCCCTACCCTGCTATCGCCGGTCTGGCACGCGGCCGGCTTTGCGTTGGGTGCCGCCACGGCGGCCATGGGCGAAAAGGCCGCCATGGCCTGTACCGTCGCGGTCGAGGATGTCATCCAGGAGCATTATGCCGACCAGTCCGAAAGGCTCGGCGAGGACGAGGCCGAGCTGCGCGACCTGATCGACGAATTCCGCGCCGAGGAAATCGAGCACAAGGAAACCGGGCTCGCCCACAACGCGGAAGCGACGCCGGGCTATCGGGTGATGTCGGAGTTCATCAAGACCGGCACACGCGCGGCCATCTGGCTGTCGACGCGGATCTAGAACGCCTACTCGTCCAGCTCGCTGTCCCAGTAGAGATAGTCGCCCCAGCTTTCGTGCAGGAAGTTCGGCGGGAAGGCGCGGCCGTTCTCGATCAATTCCCAGGTGTCGGGCTGGCGCGGCTTGCTCAGCAGGTGCATCCCCGCCTCTTCCGGGGTGCGGTTCGCCTTCGCCAGATTATACGCACCCGACGCGGTCACAACGTTCTCCCATGATGTGCGCCCGCCGCGCGAGCGCGGGATCACATGGTCGAAGGTCAGTTCGTGGGCGGGCAGGCGCTGGCCGGAATACTGGCAGGTGAACCGGTCACGCAGAAAAACGTTGAAACGGGTGAAGGCCGGGCGCTCGGCCGGGCGGATATACTCCTTCAGGGAGACGACGCTGGGCAGGGGCATTTCGAGATTGGGCGAACGGACCACCCGGTCGTATTCGGCGACCGTGTTGACCCGGCCCATCAGGGTGGCCTTCACGGCGTCCTGCCAGGGCCAGACCGACAACGGGAAATAGCTCAGCGGGCGGAAATCCGCGTTGAGTACGAGGGCCGGACAGTTTTCCAGCGCGACGTCCATCCATCCCCTCCCCGGGCTAAATCGTCACTAACCGCAGATAAAATGTAACCGAGTTTTTCGATTCAGTTCAAAATTTTATTCAGTAATCCCAATAGCTTGTAACGATACTGTCACACCTCTGTCGGCGCATGTCCAGTTCACCCATCACCGAATGCGGCGGACAATGCCGCGATGGCGCGCGCCACCCCGTCATCGTCGATGCCGTGCCCCAGGCCGGGACGCGAGACGGCCTCGACGGACACCCCCGCATCACGCAGCGCCGTCTCGGCCATCGCCAGCGCGGCGTGGGGAACGACCTCGTCGGCCTCGCCATGCACCAGCAGGACGGGCGGTCGTACGGTGATCTCATCGGCGAGGCTGTCGGCCGCCGCGAGCAGGCCCGAATAGCCGAGCACGGCGGCGGGTGCCGCCGACCGCCGCAGGCCCACATGCAAGGCCATCATCGAGCCCTGGCTGAACCCGAACAGGGCCAGATCCGCGTCGGTCAGACCGTGCCGCGCCAGATGATAATCCAGAAATGCGTCAATCATCGGGGCCACGGCGCGCACACCCGCCGCGATATTCTCCGGTGAGCGATCCGTCAGGCTGAACCATTGCAGCCCGAACGGCGCGCCCTCGCACGGGTTCGGCGCGTCGGGGGCGAGAAACAAGGCGTCGGGCAGTTCCCCGGCGAGCATCGGCGCCAGGCCGATCAGGTCGTTTCCGTCCGCGCCGCGCCCGTGCAGCAGCACGACGAGCTGTTTGGGCGGGTTGCCCGATGCGGGGCCGTAGCTCGGTCCGATCAGTTGCGGTGCGGTCATGTTCTCTCTCTTTCCTGCAGGGACCGGCGCATCCTATCGCCCGTCATATCGCCTCGATGCGGTAGGCGTGCCAGAGGAGCCGTGCGGCGGCACTGCGCCAGGGCCGCCAATGCTGTGCCGCCTCCTTGCGCAGCTGCCCGGGCGTCCAGCGCGTGCCGTCCCCCAGATGCTTGCCCGCCGAGGCGACCAGCGCCAGATCGTCCGCCGGCATGATATCGGGCCGACCGAGCGCGAACAGCAGATAGACCTCGGCGCTCCAACGACCGATACCCTTGAGCGCGACCAGCGCGTCGATCGCCGTGTCGTCATCCTGTTTTCGAAGTCCGTTGAGATCGAGCCCCCCGGACAGGATCGCCTCCGCGAGGCCCCGCGCGTAGACGATCTTCTGCCGGCTGAGCCCGTAGGCGCGGAGGTCGTCGTCTTGCTGGACGACAAAGGCGGCCGGGTCCTTCGTGATGCCCGCCGTCTCCATCCGCTTCCAGATGGCGGCGGCGGCGTGGGTCGAAAGCTGCTGGCCGACGATCACCCGCAACAGGGTGGTGAAACCGGGTGGGCGCGCGCGCGGGCCGGGGGTGCCCGTGTGTGCCCACAGCGCACCCATGCGCGGGTCGAGCGCGGCCAGTTCTTCGAGCCCCGCCTCTAGCCGTTTGCGTGTTTTCATCGCATCATCCTTCAGCCACCGCGCATTGACCCCGATTGCACGGCCAAGATCAACCCGGACCCCGGATGAATCCCGTCAGATGAGTGACCCAACGCCCGCCGAGAAACTCGTCACCCGGTTCGCCCCCTCGCCGACCGGCCTCCTGCATCTGGGCCATGCCTATTCCGCATTGTTCGCGGGGCGGCTGGCCCGTGCCGCCGGGGGCCGGTTCATCCTCCGCATCGAGGACATCGATCCGGGCCGCTGCCGCCCGGAGTTCGAGGACGCGATCATCGAGGACCTGGCCTGGCTGGGTCTGGAATGGGTCCAGCCGGTTTGGCGCCAGTCGGAACGCATGGATGAATATGCCGCCGCGCTCGCGAAGCTGGCCGAAATGGACCTGCTCTATCCGTGTTTCTGCACCCGCAAGGACATCGCCGCCGAGATCGCCCAATCCGGCGCGGCGCCGCACCATGCCCATGACGGCCCGGATGGGCCGATTTATCCCGGCATCTGCAAATCGCTCGACGCGGCAACCCGCGCGGCAAGAATCAACGACGGTGAACCCCACGCCCTGCGCCTCGACATGGACGCCGCCATCGCCCGGGCCGGGGCGCTCACCTGGCACGATCGCTCACGCGGCGAACAAAGCGCCGAGCCGGAAATCTTCGGCGACGTCGTGCTCGCCCGCAAGGACGTGGCGACCAGCTATCACCTGGCGGTGACCGTCGACGACGCGGCCCAGGATGTCAGCCTCGTCACCCGCGGCACGGACCTCTTTGCCGCGACACATATCCATCGGCTGCTCCAGGCGCTGCTCGGTCTCGCTGTGCCCGAATGGCACCACACCCCGCTGCTGGCGAACAGCGACGGCGAACGGCTCGCCAAGCGGGACAAGGCCTTCACGCTGCGCGCGATGCGTGAGGCGGGCACGGACCCGGACGAAATCTGGGCGATGGCCATTCGGCAAATCGCCCGCGGTGCCGCGAGCGCCAACGAGTTCTGAGCCGACGCCTTTCTAGGCCCAGGCGCGCAATCCCTGCACCAGCCGCGCATAGTCGGGATGCTCGGGCGCGATGAGGCCATGCCGGATCGCGAAATCGATGATCACCAGATTGACGTTGAACTTGAACTCGTCGGTCTCATCGACCACCCGCAAAACCTGCTGGGCTGGCCATTTGACGAAACCGCTGACCTCGCCATCCGTGTTCACGGGCTCGAAGTCCGCCGGCAGCTTGAGGTCATAGACGAACAGCATGTCGCGCCGCATGCCGTTCCTGGTATCGAGCATGTAGGTAACCACACCGGCGGGCCGGGCCGTCTGCGCCAGATCTTCCGGCACGGCGGCCTCCTCGGCCGCTTCCTTGATGACATTCTCGGCCAGGCTCAGATTAACCGGCAGGCCGCCCGCAACCATGTTGTCGAGCTTGCCCGGCGCGACCTCGCAACTCCTGGAACGGACCCCGACCCACAATTCGGGGCCGTCCGGGGTGTCCACATAACCGTTGACGTGAACCCCGTAGGAAACGACCCCGTATGATTCGAGCCAGGCGCGATCGATGCGTATCTTCACGTCGCCGCCGAAATGCTCCATCACCGGGCAGAGCTCCTTGCGGTTGCGCGGCAACGCCTGCTTGACGACCAGCGCCGCGCCGGCCTCCGCCAGCGCCTTCGAACGCTCCTCTACATCCTTCAGGCTTTCGAGGATGGAAATCTCGGTATCGGTGATCTTGAAATAGTGATTCCAGCGGGTCATCAGACCGGCAAGGTCACGGCGCGCCCAGCCGACCTGCACGCCGCCCACATTGAACGGTACCTTGTCGTCGAAGCTGTGGGCGTTGCACGCCTCGATATGGTCGTAGAAGCCCATCAGGGTCAGCCCTGCGGCCCGGAATCAGGCACAGGCCGCGCGGCGTTTTTCGGAGACCAGAACCTGAGAGACGCCGAACATCGCCCGCATCGCCGCGGCCATCTGCGTGGCGAGCATCTGATCGATCTCGCCGGATTCGATATCGATGTCGACATGGGTCCCACTCGTCGCGTCGCGCGCACCATGCCACCGATCGGGCACCAGGCCACGCTTCGCCCAAAGTTCCATCAAGCGCGGCATCATACCCGGATCGGCGACAGCCCGGACCGAGAAACAGTGAACCGCACGGGATTGTTGTTCAGATTGAGTATGCGAGTGATTGTGTAAGGACATCGTGAACGGACTCCATTTGAATTGACGTGGCGTAGACATGCGCTCCCGGCCGCCGCCCCGTAAGTCGGGCGTACGCCGGGCCGTCAATAAGAATGGTCCGCATTCCGTTCATGGCGCGGAACCTACAAATCCGCGCTTCCACCGTCAACAATTACGTCGAATCACCCGTCACGCCCCCTCGTCTTCGGCAGGCGGGGTCGATATGATCGACGCCATGAAAACCCTCGCCATTCTTCTCGCCATCGCACTGGCCGGCGTTGTTCTGGTCCTGATTGTCGGCCTGGTCGCCATGGCGCGCGGCGGCGAGTTCAACCGCAAATACGGCAACAAGCTGATGCGCGCGCGCGTGGCGATGCAGGGGCTGGCGATCGTGCTGTTCCTGCTCTTCGTGCTGGCGGCGAGCACCGGCGACTAGTCCATCGAGAACAGGCGGCACGGACATGGTCCAGCTCACGAAGATCTATACCCGCGGCGGCGACAGCGGCGATACCTCGCTCGGCTCGGGCGACCGCGTGGCCAAGCATGACCTGCGGGTGGCGGCCTATGGCACGGTGGACGAGGCCAATGCGGTGATCGGGCTGGCCCGGCTGCACACCGGCGGCGACCCGCAAACCGACGCCATGCTCGCGCGCATTCAGAACGACCTGTTCGATCTCGGCGCCGACCTGTGCACGCCGGAGAGTGACGCCCGCGCGGCCGGCAAATCAGAGGGCGCGCTGCGCATTGTCGCTGAACAGGTGACGCGGCTGGAGCAGGAGATCGACGCCATCAACGCGCATCTGGCGCCGCTGACTTCGTTCATCCTGCCCGGCGGCAGCCCCGCCGCGGCGCATCTGCATGTGGCGCGCACCATCGTGCGCCGGGCCGAACGGCTGTTGACGGAACTCGCGTCCCGCGAGGCCGTCAACGCCCACGCGCTCAAATATGCCAATCGCCTGTCGGACCACCTGTTTGTCCTCGCGCGCCAACTGAATGACGGCGGCAAGGCCGACATTCTCTGGGAGCCCGGCCAGACCCGAGGCTGACAAACGACGCGGGGGAACGCGGCATGAAAGCCCTGATACTCGATCAACCGAATGCGCCGTTCGAGATGCGTGATGTCCCCGACCCGGTCGCCGGACCGGGCGAAGCCGTGGCCCGGGTCCTGGCATGCGGCTCCGGTCTGACCATCCAGCACGTCAAGGCCGGGCGCATACCGGTCGAATTTCCCCGCATCATCGGCCACGAGATCACCGCGGAAATCGTGGAGGTGGGTACCGGTGTCACCGATGTTGCCGTTGGAGATGCCGTCACCGTCTACGGCATGCTGGTCTGCGGCACCTGCAACTGGTGCCGGAACGATCTCGAACCCCTGTGCGAGAGCAGCGCCGATGTCGGGATCATCGGCATGACCTGCGACGGGGGCTATGCCGAATACATCAAGCTGCCTGCACATATCTTCGTGAAACTTCCCGAAGGCCTGAACCACCGGGCCCATCCGGCCGAAATCGGCGTGATCACCGACGCGCTCACGACCCCCTACAAGGTACTGGGCAGGGCGGGTGTCAAGGCCGGTGAGACCGTCGCCGTCTTCGGGGCGGGCGGCGGCGTCGGTATTCATCAGGTCATGATGGCAAAAAGAGCGCAGACCCGGGTCATCGCTGTCGATCTCGGCACCGAGAAGCTCGACGCCTGCCGCAAGGCCAGCGCCGACGCCGTGGTCGACGCGGCGGACGGCAATGTCGCCGAGGCGCTGCTGGATATGACGGACGGCCGCGGCGTCGATGTCGCCATCGACTATGTTTCGAGCGACACAACGCTTGAAACGGCGGCGGCGGCACTCGGCCGGCGGGGACGGCTGGTGATCCTGGGTGGCGGGGCAAAAACCTTCCAGCTGTCGGCATCCGACATGCTGTACAAGGAGAAAGTCATCCTCGGCAGCCGCTACGCCTCGCGCCGCGACCTCAAGGAAACGCTCGACATCGTCGCCCGCGGCGAGGTCTGGCCGCTGGTGACGGACATCCGACCCTGGACCGAGGCCGAGGCGCTTCACGCGCGGGTCGAAGGTGGGGAAGTCACGGGCCGGGCCGCACTTCTCATCGGCTAGCGCTCACCGTGTGAGAACGCCCCGCAGATGAATTGACTCGCTCTCGGCGGTTCGGCATGTTGCAGTGCGAAAAAAGAGGAAACGCCATGACAGACGGGGCTTTCACCGTCATCCCCGCAATGTCACGGGCCATATAACAAGCGGATACACCCATGAAACTGCTGATCCCCGTCAAGCGGGTTATCGACTACAACGTCAAGGTGCGGGTCAAATCCGACGGCACCGGCGTCGAGACATCCAACGTCAAGATGTCGATGAACCCTTTCGATGAAATCGCGGTGGAAGAGGCCGTGCGCCTGAAGGAAGCCGGCAAGGCCGAAGAGGTCATCGCGGTGTCGCTGGGCGTGGCCCAGTGCCAGGAGACGATCCGGACCGCACTGGCGATGGGCGCCGACCGCGGCATCCATGTGGCGAGCGATGACGAACTGGAACCGCTGGCCGTGGCCAAGCTTCTCATGGCGCTGGTCGAGCGGGAATCTCCCGAGCTGGTGATCCTCGGCAAGCAGGCGATCGACGACGATTCCAACCAGACCGGCCAGATGCTCGCCGCGCTGCTGGGCTGGCCCCAGGCGACCTTCGCCTCGGAGATCGAGCTCGGCGACGGTACCGCCAAGGTGACCCGCGAGATCGACGGCGGGCTGGAGAACATCGACATCAACCTGCCGGCGATCGTGACCACGGATCTGCGCCTCAACGAGCCGCGCTACGCCTCGCTGCCGAACATCATGAAGGCGAAGAAGAAGCCGATCGACGCGCTGACCCCCGAAGAACTCGGCGTCGATATCGCGCCCCGCCTGACCACGCTCAAGGTCGAGGAACCGGCCAAACGCGAGGCCGGCGTGATGGTCGAGACCGTCGCCGAACTCGTCGACAAGCTCAAGAACGAAGCGAGGGTCATCTGATGGCCATTCTCGTCATTGCCGAACATGACAATTCGGCTCTCAAACCTTCGACTCTGAACACGGTCATGGCGGCGCGCCAGCTGTCCGATGCCGGCGCCGGCGATATCACCGTGCTGGTCGCCGGGTCGGGATGTGCCGCGGTCGGTGAAGCCGCCGCCGCCATCGACGGCGTCGCAAAAGTACTGGTCGCCGACGATGCCGGGTATGAACACGGGCTCGCGGAGAATCTCGCCGCGCTGGTGACCGGTCTGGCCGGAGACTATTCCCACTTGCTGGCACCGGCCTCCACGTCGGGCAAGAACTTCATGCCCCGGGTCGCGGCCACGCTTGATCTGCAGCAGATCTCTGAAATCAGCGCCGTGGTCGATGCCGACACGTTCGTGCGGCCGATCTATGCCGGCAACGCGCTGGCCACCGTCAAATCATCCGACGCAACCAAGATCATCACCGTGCGCACCACCACCTTCGATGCCGCGACCGCGACAGCCGGCAATGCCGCCGTCGAGGCCGTTACAGGCGCCGCGGATTCGGGACTGTCACGTTTCGTCAGCCGTGAGGAATCGGGTGGCGACCGGCCTGAACTGACCGCCGCGCGGGTTGTCATCTCCGGCGGGCGTGGCATGGCGTCGGGCGAAAACTACGCCCTGATCGAGCCCATCGCCGACAGGCTCGGGGCCGCCATGGGCGCCTCGCGGGCCGCCGTCGATGCGGGCTTCGTGCCGAATGACTGGCAGGTCGGGCAGACCGGCAAGGTCGTGGCGCCGGAACTGTATATCGCGGTCGGAATTTCCGGCGCGATCCAGCATCTCGCGGGGATGAAGGATTCAAAAGTGATCGTTGCGATCAACAAGGACGAGGAAGCGCCGATCTTCCAGGTCGCCGACTACGGTCTGGTCGCCGACCTGTTCAAGGCACTGCCCGAGCTCGACGCCGAGCTTGAGAAGCAGGGCTGACACGAACGACCGGCAACACGAACCACCCAGGACACATCAAAATGCTGAACAAGATAGGCGTCATCGGCGCCGGCCAAATGGGCAGCGGCATCGCCCATGTCTGCGCGCTCGCGGAACATGACGTGGTCATCGTTGATATCGACGCAGACGCGCTCGAAAAATCACTCAGCCGGATCGACGGCAACATGGATCGTCAGGTCAAGCGGACGTTGATCGCGGAAGAAGACAAGGCGGCTGCGCTGGCCCGCATCGCGACCAGCACCGGGCTCGATGCCTTTTCGGACTGCGACCTCGTGATCGAGGCCGCGACGGAAGACGAGGACACGAAGGTCAAGATCTTCGAAAGCCTCTGTCCGCATCTGAAAGACAGCGCACTGATCGCATCGAACACCTCGTCGATCTCGATCACCCGCCTGGCGACGGCCACCGACCGGCCGGAGAAGTTCATGGGCATGCATTTTATGAACCCGGTGCCGATGATGAAGCTGGTCGAGCTGATCCGCGGGCTGGCGACGGACGACCATACCTTCACGGAAGTTCAGGAACTGACGAAGAAGCTCGGCAAGACCGGCACCATTTCGGAAGATTTCCCGGCCTTCATCGTCAACCGCATCCTGCTGCCGATGATCAACGAGGCGGTCTACACCCTGTATGAGGGTGTCGGGAATGTGGACTCGATCGACAAGTCCATGAAGCTCGGCGCGAACCACCCGATGGGCCCGTTCGAACTCGCCGACTTCATCGGCCTCGACACCTGCCTGGCGGTCATGCAGGTGCTGTATGAAGGGCTGGCGGATTCGAAGTACCGCCCCTGCCCGCTGCTGGTGAAATATGTCGAGGCCGGCTGGCTGGGCCGCAAGACAGGCCGAGGCTTCTACGACTATTCGGGCGACGAGCCGGTCCCGACGCGGTAGGCAGAAAAACATTCACCGTCATGGCCGGACTTGATCCGGCCATCTCATACACGCCGATAAAGAGATGCCCGGGTCGAGCCAGGGCATGACGACTGGGGTGGCCTTGCCAGGCAAGCTTCCTAGCTGTCGCCAGCCTTGTCCCTGTACCAGTTGACCAGGTCGAGGGCTTCGGGTGAATCCCACTCGGCAGAGCCGACCAGGCGCCCCAATTCCTTGCCGTCGGGCCCGATCAGGATGGTCGTCGGCAGGGACACCACCCCGATCGCGCGGGAGAATTTCAGCCGCTCATCGATGAAGTTATCCGGAAAATCGACCTTGAGTTTCTTCAGGAACCGGTCGGTCTGCTTGAAACCGCCGCGATCCTGGCTGATCAGAACCACCTGCGCCGTCTCGCCGCCCAGCTCGGCATTCAGCCGGTCCAGCGACGGCAGCTCGCGAATACACGGCCCGCACCAGGTCGCCCAGAAGTTCAGGACCACGAACTTGCCCTTGAACCGGTCGAGCGTGATCGGCCCGTCTTTCTGGGCCAGAACGGTCACATCGGGGACCACCAGAGGGGCCGGCAACGGCTCGTAATTCTGAACCTGACCCTCGATCGGGGGCCCGGAATCGGCGGCCGCACCCGTCTGCAGGCCCAATGGTGCCATGATCACAAGCGCGAGTGTGGCGAAGGTCGTGAACAGAAAAACTTTCATCCGGCGTATCATATCGTTAAACGTCGCTCCCAGTAATGCGAGCCCGAAAGCCATGAGCCCAAACGACACACGCAAGCCAGCCAATGCGCAATGGGGTGGCCGATTCACCTCCGGACCATCGGAGGTCATGGAACGCATCAATGCGTCCATCGGCTTTGACCAGCGCTTTTTCGCCCAGGATATTGCCGGGTCGCGCGCGCATGCCCGGATGCTTGTCGAACAGGGCATCCTATCCGCTGAAGATGGGCAGGCCCTTAACGACGGTCTAGACACGATTTCGCGAGACCTCGCGGCGGGCAGCTTCGAGTTCAAGGTGGCGCTGGAAGACATCCATATGAACATCGAGTCACGGCTGCGCGAGCTGGTGGGCGATGCGGCCGGGCGGCTGCACACCGCGCGTTCGCGCAACGACCAGGTCGCGACCGATTTCCGGCTTTGGGTGCGTGACGAGATCGATGCGATCGACGCACAGCTCGCGGGGCTGCAGGCCGCGCTGATTGACAAGGCGGAGGCCCATGCCGACACCGTCATGCCCGGCTTCACCCATCTGCAGACGGCCCAGCCGGTCACCTTCGGCCATCATCTGCTGGCCTATGTGGAGATGTTCGGGCGCGACCGGGGCCGGTTCGCGGATGCCCGGGCGCGGCTGAACGAGTCGCCGTTGGGTGCGGGCGCCCTCGCCGGGACGTCCTTTCCCATCGACCGGGCCGCGACAGCATCGGACCTCGGTTTCGACCGGCCCATGGCCAATTCGCTGGACGCGGTGTCGGACCGGGACTTCGCGCTTGAGTTTCTTGCCGCCGCCGCGATCTGCACGACCCATGTCTCGCGGTTCGCCGAAGAGCTGGTGATCTGGTGCAGTGACGGGTTCCGGTTCATCGCGCTGAGCGATGCCTACACGACCGGCAGCTCGATGATGCCCCAGAAGCGCAATCCGGATGCGGCCGAACTGTCGCGGGCCAAGACGGGCCGGGTATACGGCGCGCTGATCGGCCTCCTCACGGTCATGAAGGGCCTGCCGCTGGCCTACTCCAAGGACATGCAGGAAGACAAGGAACCGGTCTTCGATGCGGCGGATTCCATCGCGTTGGCACTCGCCGCGATCACCGGCATGGTGGGCGACATGCAAGCCCAGCCGGAAAACATGCGCGCCGCGGCGGGCAAGGGCCATTCCACGGCCACGGACCTGGCCGACTGGCTGGTCCGGGCCGCCGGCGTACCGTTCCGTGACGCCCACGCGATCACAGGATCCGTCGTGGCGCTGGCCGACGAAAAGGGTGTGACGCTGGCCGAGCTCTCGCTCGACGACATGCAGGGCGTGGACGCGCGGATCAGCGCCGATGTCTTCGATGTCCTCACGGTCGAGGCCTCGGTCGCCAGCCGGACCAGCTTCGGGGGCACCGCGCCGGACAATGTCCGCGCGGCCGTCACCGAAGCGCGGGCGCGGTTCATCAAGTCCCGGGCGGGAGAGTGAGATGCAGCGGCTGGTAAAAACGACATCGCGTCACGTTCTCGTCGCCCTGGTTCTGGCGGTGGCGCTGAGCGCGTGTGGCAAGAAGGGTCCGCCGAAACCGCCCGAGGGCGAGGAAGTCACCTACCCACGCACCTATCCGACCCGCTGAACACGACCGGATGACGGCCCGAAAACCGTCAGCCTTGAGACAAAGTCATGAGCCACTTCAACTATAGAGACGGCGAGCTGTATGCCGAGGACGTGCCCCTGTCGCGCATCGCCGAGGCCGTGGGGACGCCCGTCTATGTCTATTCCGAGACGGCGCTGACCGATGCCTATCGGCGTTTCGCGGGCGCGCTTGCCGATGCCGGCCTGGACGCGCGGGTCTGCTACGCCATGAAGGCCAACTCGAACCTGGCCGTGGTACGGGCGCTTGCCGCATGCGGCGCGGGCGCCGACGTGGTCTCCGGTGGCGAGCTCGCCCGCGCGCTGGCCGCCGGTGTCGACCCGGCCGAGATCGTGTTCTCCGGCGTCGGCAAGACAGGCGAGGAAATGCGTCAGGCGATCGCGGCGGGGATCGGCCAGTTCAACGTCGAATCCATCCCCGAGCTCGAACGGCTCTCGGCGGTCGCAGACGCATCGGCCGCGAGCGTCAATGTGGCGGTACGCGTGAACCCCGACGTGGACGCGGACACCCATCACAAGATTTCGACCGGGCGCCACCATGACAAGTTCGGCATCGACATCGATCGGGCGCGCGAGGTTTATGCCCACGCCGGGACATTGCCGGGAATCGCGCCGATTGCGGTGGCGGTGCATATCGGCAGCCAGCTGACGGATCTCACGCCCTTTCGCACGGCGTTCACGCGCGTCGCCACGCTGGTGGAAGAACTGCGCGCGGACGGCCACAACATCACCAAGCTCGATCTCGGCGGCGGGCTGGGGATCGACTACGGCCTGTACGCGCCGCCCGACCCGCGCGACTATGCGGCCATCGTGGCCGACACCGTGGGCGGCCTGGGCTGCACGCTCGTGTTCGAACCAGGCCGCTACCTGGCCGGGCCCGCCGGCGTCCTGCTGACGGAAATCATCTACATCAAGGAAGCCGAGACCCGCAGCTTCGCCATCGTCGATGCGGCCATGAACGACCTGGTCCGACCGGCGATGTATGACGCCCATCACGAGGTGCTGCCGGTGCGTGAATCGGGTACCGGCGACGCGACCCACAGCTACGATATCGTCGGACCCGTGTGCGAGACCGGGGATACCTTCGCCACCCAGCGCGATCTACCGGCCCTGGCGGCGGGTGAACTTGTCGTGATCCGCGATGCAGGTGCCTATGGCGCCGTGATGGCATCAGGCTACAATAGCCGTCCGCTGATCGCCGAAGTGCTCGTTCGCGGGGCCGGCTTCAGCGTCGTACGTGCGCGCCAGGATATCGCCGCAATGCTGGCGCAGGAAACATTGGCAGACTGGCAAACCGTGTAAAGCGCCGTCCCGATTGACGGCCGGATCAGGGGCCGAATTGAGCGACAGGAACGACCGGAACCCGGACCGCGACCCACCGTCGATGACGGCGGCCCCCGCGCGCCTCGGTCTGCGGCGCGCCATCGCACGGGCCGCGATGCTCTGGGAACGCGCCTGGCCGGCGCTCTGGCCTGCCGTCGGGGTGGCGGGCCTGTTTCTCGCCCTCGCGCTGCTCGGCGGGCCGGCCGCTCTGCCGGGCTGGCTCCACGGGCTGCTTCTGTTGGGTTTCGCCATTGTTTTTGCCCTGCAGGCCTGGCGCGGCATCCGCCGAATCGTACCGCCGACGGGCGCCGAGGCGACCCGCCGGCTGGAAACCGACTCCAACCTCCCCCATCGCCCGTTGACGGTCATGGTCGACAAACCGGCCGTCGGCGTCATCGACCCCGAGACCGACCGGCTCTGGCGCCTGCATCTGGCACAGGCGGCCGCGGCCGCGCGCAATATCCATCTGCGCTGGCCGCATCCGAATCTGGCCGGTCGCGACCCCTATGCCCTGCGGATCGGGCTCGGGGTGCTACTCATCATCGGCGTGGTGGCCGCGGGCAGCGATGCGTCCAACCGGTTGGCGCGGGCCTTCTCGCCGGATTTGCAGGGGCTGGCGAGCGGCCCCTCGGCGAGCCTTGAACTCTGGATCACGCCGCCTGACTACACCAACCTGCCGCCGCGCCTGCTCGCCAGCGCCGACCCCGGCGCGGCCTCTGCGCCCGACACGAGCGGCGGGGGTGAAATCACGGTTCCGGTCGGCAGCACCCTTCTGGCACAGGTCAGCCACGCACGCCGCGCACCGACCCTGCAAATCGGCGACACAAGTCAGGACCTGACGTCGGTCTCGGAGAATAGCTGGCGGACCGAGGCGTCACTCGACCGGATCGGGCCGCAACCGATGCAGGTGAACGCATCGGGACGGACGATCGGCGAATGGCGGATTAACGTCCTGCCGGACACCGCACCGGAAATCACCTTCGTCGAATCTCCCCAGGGAACGACCAGCAACACCCTGCAGCTCAGCTATGACGGCACGGATGATCACGGGATCGTCGGGGTCACGGCCGAGATCACCTGGCCCGGCGTGGCCGACGGGCCGTCGTTCCGGCCGGTCGCCATCGAACTGCCGCGGCCCCGGCCCGACCCGCGCGAGGGCAGCGCGGTGAGCGTTCACGATCTGACGGAACATCCGTGGGCGGGCCTCGAAGTCGATGTGCGCCTCACCGCGACCGACGGCCGCGGCCAGACCGGACAGACGGACCGGCTTTCGGTGCTGCTACCGGAACGCAGCTTCAACCACCCCGTGGCGCGCGAAATCGTCGAACAGCGGCGTGTGCTGGCGCTCTCGCCGGACAGCCGGCGCGAGGTGGCACGTTCGCTCCACAATATCGGCAGCTTCCCCCAGCGTTTCGACAATGATGTCGTGGTTTTCCTGTCGTTGATGTCCGCCCGGTCACGGCTGGTCCACGCCCCCGCAACAAGCGACACCACACCCATTCTGTCGCAACTCTGGGACACGGCGCTGCGGCTGGAAGACGGGGCGCTTTCGCTGACCCAGCGCGAGCTCGCCAACGTCCAGGAGCAGTTGCGCCAGGCGATCGAGAATGGCGCCGGCGACGAGGAAATCCAGGCGCTCATGGAAGAGTTGCGGGCCGCGCTCGACCGGTATCTGGAGGCGCTCGCGCAGAATCTCTCCCAGGCGCTCGAAGGCATGGACTTGTCGTTGCTGCCCGAGGCCGGCGAAGAGCTCGATATCATCGACCAGCAAGCCATCCAGGAACTGCTCCGGCAGCTTGAGCAGATGGCACGCCTCGGTGACGCGGAAAGCGTCGAACAGCTTCTCGAACGCATGCAGCAGATGCTTCAGGCCCTGCGCGACGCCCCCAACCAGCTCCAGCAGCAGGGCAATTCACCGGCGCAGGAGATGCTCCGCGATCTTCAGGACGTGGTGCGCCGCCAGCAGGAACTGCAGGACGACGTCTTCCAGCGCAACCAGCGCGGCGAGCGACTGTCCGAGGAAGAGGCCCAGCGCCTGCGCGAGGCGCAGAATGAAATTCGCCGCCAGCTCGGCGAAGTCATGCGCCGGCTCGGCGAGATGACGGATCAGATACCCGAGAATCTGGGCAATGCCGAAGACGCGATGGGCGATGCCGAAGGCGCGCTCCAGGACGGCGACCTTTCCGGCGCGCTGGGCGATCAGGCGCGCGCGCTGGCCGAGCTTCAACAGGGTGCCCAGAGCATGGCGCTCCAACTGCTGCCACAACCCGGCCAGGGCCCCGGTCAGGGCCAGGGGCAACAACAGGGGCTCGCCCAACCCGGCGAGGAAGGCTTCGATCCGCTGGGGCGCCGCCTGCCGGGTGAAAACGAGGATCAGCCGTTCGGGGTCGATAGCGGCCGGCAGGGAATCGGCGATGGCGAGCAGGCCCGCCGTGCATTGGAGATTCTCGACGAATTGCGGAGCCGCGCCCTCGACCAGACGCGCCCGACGCTCGAGCGGAATTATCTCGAACGCTTGTTGCGCCGCTTCTAGGAACCAGAGGGCCGGTGTGCCGTCGCGGCGCCCGTTCAGTGCGTCGTGCGGCTTCGCGATCCTCTTTGCGACATCGCTTCTTCCGCGGCATCGCATATCTGCTTCAGACTGAACGGCTTGGCGATCACCTCGTGGATAAGCTCTTCGAGATTATGGGCGCGCTGCCGTTCGGCGGCATATCCGGTCATCATCAGGATGGCCGTCTTCGGATGCTCCTTGGCAACCTTCAGCGCCAGGGCGATGCCATCCAGACCCGGCATCACGATGTCGGTGATGAGCAAATCGAAATTCTCGTCCACGTCCAGCGTATCGAGCGCGTCGAGACCGTCATTGGCCGTCGCCACCTCATGCCCGCCATGGACCAGCGCGCGGCGCACAAACTCGCGCACCGCACCGTCATCTTCAGCTATCAGAACTCGTGCCATTTTTGTCTCCACCCCCTCATCATCACGGACATGTCGATGCCTGCGATGTCCTCCCCGATCTTGCCCGTCTTCGCCACGGGCAAGGAATTGGATCGTCTATCACCAGGGCAGGCTCCGCGACGGCGGAGGGAGTGACGATCACGTGTCAGGGATTTTCGTCGGGATTGGTAAACAAAACACTAACGTTTGCCGCATTCGCCGGTATTTCCCCGGTCTGCGAGGTAAACGAAGCCCGTTCACCGGGGCCGAGACGCCGTGTGTCGATTGTGAAGGACCATGTCTTGAGGGTGTTTTTCTCGCCATCCGAAATCAGGACATAGAGCACGGGAATGTCACGCACGCCGTTGGCGACATTGATCACTTCGCCCTTCAGCGCCAGCTTGCCATCCTCGGCAGAGACGTTGAACTCCACTTCAAGCCCTTCCCCCGGCGGCGGGAAGGCGTCGATACCGACGCTCGCATACAACGCCTCGGCCTGCGGCACTGCGAGCGCGATCGGCCCGCGGCCAAACCAGAGAACGGCCAGAATCGCCACCAGCAGCACTGCCGACACCATCCAGGCCGTGCGCGCGCCGCGGCCGGGCCGGAGTTGGCGGAGGGCCGGCACGTTGCGCCGGCCGCCCCCGGACTCCTCTTCCGGGTCATAGGGGGTCACTTCAATGGGAATCGGCGATTCTTCTTCCGCTTCCGGCATCGATTCGTACCAGACATGGGCACACTTGCCGCATTTCACGCGTCGGCCATCGGGCGCTAGATGCGCCGCGTCGATCGCAAATCGCGTGTGGCAGTCGGGGCAACTCAGGATCATCGTCTGGTTATCGCCGTCACAGGTAAATCAACATTGAAGACCGAGTATAAACGATTCACAGACGCGGATCGCGAATCCGTATTTGCCCGCCGCCCCATGGCTTTACCCCCGGGTGCCATCATGCCAACGTGATCGGTGAACAGGGCCGAGTCGAAATCTGCATATTTCCCGGTCCCCCCGTCCCAACCGGAGGCGCCTTTTCGTGTTGCGCTTCGAAAATGTCGGAATGCGCTACGGCATCGGGCCGGAGGTTTTGCGCGATGTCAGCTTCGCGCTCGCGCCGGGATCGTTCCATTTCCTGACCGGATCCAGCGGCGCCGGCAAGACCACCTTGCTCAAGCTGATGTATCTCGCCTTGCGTCCCACGCGCGGACTGGTCCACCTGTTCGACAAGGACATATCCGTGACCCCGCGCGGCGATCTGCCGGCGCTGCGTCGGCGCGTCGGCGTGGTGTTTCAGGATTTTCGGCTGATCGACCATCTGACAGCCGTAGAGAATGTCGCCTTGCCCCTGCGCGTCAACGGTGGGCGGCACAACGAGATCGACACCCATGTGCGCGAACTGCTGCGCTGGGTCGGGCTCGGCGACCGGCTCGATGCCCGCCCGTCGACATTGTCCGGCGGCCAGCAACAGCGCGTGGCCATCGCGCGCGCCGTGATCAACCGGCCACGCCTCCTGCTGGCCGATGAACCCACCGGCAATGTGGACGACCATATCGCGGTGCGCCTCATGCATCTGTTCGAGGAACTCAACAAGGCCGGCACGACCATCGTCATCGCGACCCATAACCATGCGCTGCTGGAGGAGTTCGGGCACCCGGTGCTGCAGCTTGACGATGGCGAGCTGGTCGTCCGCCACACCGTGGCGTCGTCTGCTTCGGCAGGCGGCACGTCCAACGCGGAAGCAACCTAGTGCTCGGACATCGGACCGACCTGCCGTTCGAGCGCGACCAGTCCACGCGGTTCCTTCCCTGGATCGTGGCGTTGATGGTCTTTCTCGGCGCGCTGATGTTCGCCGGCGCGCTGATCGTCTCCGACACCATCGACAGTTGGGACAGCACCCTGACCGGACGGATGACGGTCCAGGTGCCGCAGGATTCCGCCACCGGTCCGGAAATCGAGAGTTTGGTCACGTTGCTTGACGCGACGCCCGGCGTCGCCGCCGTCCGGCCGGTTCCGGCACGCGAAGCGCGCGCGCTGCTCATTCCGTGGCTGGGCGAAGAAGTTGTGGATTCCGGACTTCCCATACCCGCGCTGATCGACATCGAACTGTCCGCCGGTGCCCGCCTCGATGCCGGCCTGCTTGCGGCCCGGCTGTCTCAATTGGTCCCCGGCACGACCGTCGACGACCACCGGGCGTGGCTTTCCGCGCTCATCAACCTGGGCCGGACCGTTGAAATTCTCGCCTTCGTCATCCTGGCGCTGATCGCCTCGGCAGCCATCGTCGCGGTGATTTTCACGACCCGTAGCGGCCTGGCGGTCCACGCGGCCATTATCGAATTGCTGCACCAGATGGGCGCCCACGACACCTATATCGCGAGGCAATTCCAGATTCAGGCGATGAAATTGTCACTGCGTGGCGGAATCGCCGGCGCGGCGGCGGCGGGCATCGTCCTGTTGATCTTCGCATGGGTCGGGCGCGGCATCGACGCGGCCTTCCTCCCGCCCGTCACCCTGACCATCGGCGAATGGCTCGCACTCCTGATCGTCCCTGCCGGTGCGGTGGTCATCGCAATGCTCACGGCACGACTGACCGTCCTGCGCGCGCTCGCCCGCATGCCGTGATGGCCCGCAAGCGACATCGCCGCTGGCGGCGCATCTTCATCCTGGCGGGGCTGCTGATCTTCATCTGGGCGTTCGGCCTGTTCGTGTTCGTCGAGCGCATCCCGGCATTGAGCGGCGACCGGGACGACGCCCTTCGTACCGATGCCATCGTCGTCCTGACCGGCGGCCGCGGCCGGGTTGAGCACGGCACAAATTTGCTGGCGCAATCTGCGGCACGGAAGATGCTGATCTCGGGTGTCGGCCCGAATGTGGCACCGCGCGACGTGATCCCGGCCGCACAGCTTGAAACCAACACCCTGGATTGCTGTGTCACCCTGGGCCGAGCCGCCCGCAACACGCGCGAGAATGCCGTCGAGGCGGCCGGGTGGGTCGCCGCGAACGGCGTCACCAGCCTGCGCCTCGTCACCGCCGACTTTCACATGCCGCGCAGCCTGCTCGAATTTCATTCGCGCCTGCCCGACGTGAAAATCGTGCCTGACCCGGTCACATCGGAGAATGTGCACCTGACACGTTGGTGGCGCTGGCCCGGCACCGCATTCCTGCTGGCCGGGGAATACAACAAGTATCTGGCAGCCCGTCTGCGGGTCTTCGCCGCCCAAATACTGGAAAGGGGCTGACCCCGACATGCGACCGGTCCTGTTCACCATCCTGTTCTACGGGTGGACCACCCTCGCGGGCTTCCTGGTGCTGCCGCTCCTGCTCGGGCCACCCCGCCCGGTGATGGCCTATAGCCGGTTGTGGATTCGCGGTGCGCTCTGGCTACTGCGCATCACCGTCGGGCTGTCGCACCGGGTCGTGGGACGCGAGAACATCCCCAACGGACCGGCGCTGTTCGCGGTCAAACACCAGTCGGCCTGGGACACGCTGGCGATCAATCTGATCGTCCGCGACGCCGCCATTGTGCTGAAGCGGGAACTCACCTGGATTCCACTATTCGGCTGGTGTCTGATCCGCACGCGCCAGATCGCCATCGACCGGGCCGGCGGCATGTCGGCGCTGCGCGGCATGGTCAAGATGGCGCGGGCCGCGCTCGCCGACGGGCGCCCGATCGTAATCTATCCCGAAGGAACCCGGGTCGCGCCGAGCGCGAAGCAGCCGTACCATGCCGGTATTTCGGCCCTGCATGGCGCCCTAGATGTGCCTGTCGTCCCGGTGGCGCTGAATTCCGGATTATTCTGGCCACGACGCTCGCTCAAGCTTCGTCCCGGGGTCATCACAATCGAGTTCTTGCCGCCGCTGGCCGAAGATATTCCAAGACGCGAATTCATCAAAAAGCTTGAAACGACGATCGAAGCTGCGGCGGAACGGTTGTATCGGGAAAGCGCTGCGACAACCGCTGACTTGAATGGTCGACGGGCTGTGGATAAAGTTGTGGAAGACTGACCGCCCGCAGGAATGCCAAGCGGACGGCTAATACGGCGCGAGTAAATATCGATGCCTGCGAGAACCGGCAGGCGGAGTTGCGTCCATATTCTTTCGATATTTCAGTTATATTTCTCATCTGCCGCAATAGCGCGCTCACTTTCCTTTTCAGCCAAACGTGAAACATCGGAAAATACCGCGCTTTTCGCTTCGCGGGTGACCGGGAACGCTGATATTCGGCCCGCAGTACATCCCCGAAACCGCTACACGGGCTCTCATTAACGTTCTGTGGATAAACCATCGACCGGCCCACATCTCCCGGCGGAACCGGTTGCAATTATTCAGATATTAGCAAGTGGGGGTTATACCGGCCCGTCGGGTGCGTTTTGCGCCGCCCGTTTGTGCAGACGGCGCAGGGGCCGGTCGGCGATTCCCAGCGCGTCGAGATGTTCGACCGTGTTGCTCAAATACTCGGTGTTGGGCCCGCTTCGGCCATGTCCCTGCAGAATCAGGCGTAACGCCTCGTCCTCCGACAAGCGACCGGCATACTGAACATGATTATGCGCCGCCGTGTAGGTGTGGGCCCTGACCGTCTTGTCGCCGATCCGGGCCGTCACCCAGCGCGGCATATAGACCCGTGTCACCATCTCCCGGCGGATCAGATACTCCACGGCGCTGCTCGCATGTTCGGCGGCGACCCGGTAGGCCACGCCGCTGCAACTGCCGCCATTGTCGAGCCCCAGCACGAGGCCCGGCCGTTCCCTGGTGCCGCGATAGACATGGGAGTACACGCAGAACGAACGATGATAGCCATGCACCAGCGCCCGCGCGCGATCGACGAACGGGAAATCGGGCCGCCACATCAGCGAGCCATAGCCGAAGATCCAGAGATCCTCACCGGGCGGATGGGTCTCCATGACCGCCCGCAAGGTCCAATCCAGTTCGTCCTCGGTCAGCTCATACTGGTCGGTGAGATGACGGAGATCGGGCTGTTCCTTCAACATCGACATGGCGGCAGGATCTGTTCCGGTGCGGGTGACGGGGCGAATTCATGCGGCTCGTCTCGACGCCGCCGCGAACCCCGACTAGGTTGATCGGCAACTACTTAGGCAACTGGCTGCTTATGATCCAGCGAAAGTATTTAATTCCCATCGGCGTGGTGGCCCTGCTCGTGGCCGTCTGGACGCTCGGCTGGTTCTGGTTCGCCGGTGAAATCCGGACCGGCCTGCAGACATTTGCCGACCAGCAGTCGGACGGCCCCGTTGCGGTATCCTGGGAGTCCGTTGAAATCACGGGCTATCCGACGCGGCTGTTCACACACATCGCGGCCCCGCGCGGCGCATGGTCGGGCCCGGACGGGGAGATCCGCTGGGCGGGTCCCGCCACGACCCTGAAATTCTTCACCGACTTCGGGCGCACCGTCTCGTTCAGCGCACCAGGTGTACACAGCTTCCTGTTTGACGGCGGCGCCGGCCCCGCCGCACGGCGTGCGATCGAAGCCGACAATATCGGCCTCAGCGGCCGTATGAATTTCAACAATGAAGGCTATCTCACGGGCCTGCGCGGACTGGCCACCGGCCTCGACATCGAGATCGACCGGCAACCCGTCTCGACCCTCGACAGCGCGGCGGTCGACTGGATCCTGTCCACGGGGGCCGAAAACCCCGAAGCGATCCATCCCGCCCCGGGCGGCCAGGAGCTGACATTCGCGTTGTCCGGCGTTTCGCTCGCGGCCGCCCGCCTCGACCCGAACCTCGTCGACGTCCTCGGACACAAGCTCGACCAACTGGCCGGTCAACTGTCGGTTCGCGGTGCGCTCGACCCGACCGACCTGTCGCCGGGCGGCATGGCACGTTGGCGCGATGCGGGCGGAACCCTTGAGCTGGAGGACTTCTCCCTTGTCTGGGGGCCGCTGCAAGTTGTTGGGGACGGCACCCTGGCCGTGGATGCCAACCTGCAACCCGTCGGCGCCTTCACAGCACAGATCGCGGGCCTCGACCGGCTCGTTGATCTGCTCGAGACAACCGGCCGGATGCGCCCGCAACAGGCCGCGATCGCGCGAATTGCGTTGGCGGTGCTGACCCGCGCGCCGGCCAACGGCGGATCACCGCAGGCCCGGGTGCCTGTCTCGATCCAGGACCGCCAGCTATCGATCGGCCCGATAACGCTGCTGCGGCTGCCGGTCATCAGCTGGAACTAGGAACCGGAACCGGTCAGGATTCGTCGTCGGACGCCTTGCCGTTCTCGGTGTATTGGAACCGGCCGGCCTGACGGGCCTCGATCACACCCCGGCGGATATCGCGGGTACGGGAAAACAGCTCGAACAGCGCATCCCCGTCATCGTGGCGGATTGCGCGCTGGAGCGCGGTAAGATCCTCGTCAAAGCGGCCGAGCATCTCCAATACCGCATCCTTGTTCAGCAGGAACACATCGCGCCACATCACCGGGTCGGACGCCGCGATGCGGGTGAAGTCGCGAAAGCCGCCGGCCGAGTATTTGATCACCTCGCGGGTCGTGACCACTTCATCGTCGCGCGATTTGGCCTCGAGTTCGGTCTCCAGATCGGCAGCGGTCGCAACGATCGTGTAGGCAATCAGATGGGGCAGATGGCTGGTGATCGCCAGCACCCGATCGTGATGCTCGGCATCCATGATCTCCACATCCGCACCCATGCCCTGCCAGAGCGCCTCGAGCTTCGCGACGGCGACCGCGTCAGCGCCCGGCGGCGGGGTCAGGATCGAGAAACGGTTCTGGAACAGTTCGGCGAAACCGGATTCAGGCCCGGAATGCTCGGTGCCCGCCACCGGATGGCCCGGCACCAGATGCACCCCGTCAGGGATGTGCGGCGTCATCGCGGCGATGACCGAACCCTTGACCGAGCCGACATCGGTGACGATGGCGCCGGTTTGCAGATGCGACCCGATGGCCTCCGCGACCGCGCCGCACGCGCCCACCGGGGTCGCGACCACCACGAGACCGGCCCCGGACACCGCATCACCGATGTCCGCATGGATACTGTCGGCGATATCGAGCGCCTCGGCCCGCGCGCGCACGTCGGCATCTGCATCATGCAAAGCCACATGATCCGCCAGTCCGTTCGCGCGGATTGCATGCGCGACCGATGAACCAATCAGGCCGACCCCGATGATCGCCACGCGTTCGAATATCCGTGTTGTGCTCATACGCCCTCTACGAAGGCACGCAGGGCGCCGACGACGTCGTTCATTTCATCGCGTGTGCCGATGGACATGCGCACCCATTCGGGCAGCCCGTAGCCGCCCACCCGGCGGGTCACGATCCCGCGCTCGAACAGGAACCGGTAGGCCGCTTCGGCATTCCGGTCCGTCTCCGGATCGAACCGGATGATCACGAAATTGCCGACCGACGGATTTACCGTCAGGCCCAGCGCCTCGACTTCGGACGTGAACCACGGCAAGAGCTCGGCATTCAAATCGCGCGAGCGCGCCGTGTGTTCTGTATCTTCGAGTGCGGCGATGCCGGCCGCGATCGCCGGCGTGGACACATTGAAAGGGGGGCGCACCCGATCGAGGATCTCGATGATCTCGGCAGGACCATAGGCCCAGCCGATACGCAAGCTGGCCAGCGCGTATATTTTCGAGAAGGTCCGCGTCATGATCACGTTCGATGCCTCGCGCACCAGCGCGATGCCCGGGTCGTAGTCGGACACCGTGACATATTCCGCATAGGCCGCATCGAGGACGAGCAAAACGTCTTCCGGCAGGCCGGCATGCAGACGCCGCAATTCGTCATTCCCCAGATAGGAACCCGTCGGGTTGTTCGGGTTGGCGAGAAACACGATCTTCGTGCGCGCGTTCACACGCTCGAGGATGGCGTCTACATCGGCGGTCAGGTCGGTTTCGGGCGCCGCCACGGGGGTCGCGCCGACCCCGAGCGTGGCGATCGGATACATGGTGAAACCATGTTCGCTGTAGATCGTCTCGTCGCCCGGCCCGGCATAGGCCAGCGCAATCAGATCGATGAGCTGATCGGAGCCGCAACCACAGATGATGCGCTCGACCTCAAGCCCATGATGGGCCGCGAGCGCCAGACGCAGACTGCGCGCATCGATTTCGGGGTAGCGGTGCATCTCCTCACTGGTCGCCGAATAGGCTTCCATTGCGCGCCAGGACGGCCCGAACGCGCTTTCGTTCGAACTGATGACAATGCGGTCCGCGCCGCCCGAGCCGACATCGCTGCCGGCGTAGGGCGTGATCCGGAGCACACCGGGTTTGGCCTTTGGCGGTGCCACCTACTTCGCTCCTGCTGTATCCGCAGCCATATAGGCGCGGGCAAACGCCCCGAGCAATCGGATATTCGAGGCCTCAAGCGTCGCGGCGACAGCACGGATACGGGCGTCGTCTGCGTCGATGAAACCATCCAGCTCGACGATGTGAATACGTTCATCGACCGCATGGGGATCGTCCGTCACCGCCTGCCCGGCGACCGCGAGGCCATGTTCGGCGCAGACGTCACCCACCCGCGCGCGGCTCACGGGCTTCGGGCAGGTAAACATCAGCAAGCTGAGGTCATCACCCGATTTCTCGGGCACCCCCCGGGCCAGCACCAGCGCGCCGACCGACGCACCGGCGCCGCTGGCCGCGTCGTCATACCAGGGCAAACGAGCCACCACATACACATCAGATGCGTCGCGAACATCACCCCACCAGCCAGGCGTCTCGGCGGCTTCGGGGAGCGGCACCAGGCCGACCGAAACCTCGCCACGATGTACCGCCGAGACCACATGAGAGGCCGATTCAAACCGTACCGTCGGCGTATCGAGGCCGAAATGTCCGTTGGCCAGGCGCAGCGCGGAGCCATGCCCCTCTATGGGGCAATACCCGACCGTCAGCCGCCCCTGAATGCGGATCGACGCGGCAATGATCTCGCGCCAGAGCCGGACGATCGATTGTTGCGAAAGCGCACCGCGATCACGCCCGAGAAGCCGGTGCAGCAACTGGGCCTCGCGTGCCGGGCGGAATGTGACCTGGCCGTCAGCCGCCTTGCGACTCCCGATTTCAGACACGACTTCGCCGCGCCGCACCAGCAGGTCGTGCAGCTGCTCATCGATGGAATCGATCTCGCGGCGCAGCGCCGCCAGGTCGTCTGGCGCGGGGCTCATGGTCTCACTCATCCGGGAAAATAGCGGGCGAATATGTATCGCTCCCCCGGGAATTTGGCAAAGAAAACGTTGACACCCCTCCTCGGCCCCACATAGCTATGCGCCCGATGCGGTGGCGTTTTCCCCCACATCACCGGCTTCAAACCATGCCCAGACAATGACAAAGCACGAACCAGGTGGCGCGCAGAACGCCGGCGATGCAATCGCAGTCGAACCGGCGGTCAACGACCTTCCGGGCCATACGCTTGTCCTCGGCGCCGACACGCCGTTGCGGCTGGCGTCAGGTCAAATGCTGGGGCCGTTCACGGTGGCCTATCAGACCTACGGCACCCTCAACGCAGACAAGTCGAACGCGATTCTCGTCTGCCATGCCCTGACCGGCGATCAATATGTCGCGGAAACCCATCCGATAACCGGCAAGGAAGGCTGGTGGGGAAGCATCGTCGGGGCGGGCCGCACGATCGACACCGACACCTATTTCGTCATCTGCATCAACGTGCTCGGCGGCTGCATGGGTACCGCCGGCCCCAAGGATATCGACCCCCGTACCGGCGGGCCGTTCGGGCTGAATTTCCCGGTCATCACAATCGCCGACATGGTTGCCGCCCAGAAACGCGTCATCGAGCATCTGGGCATCGCCAAGCTGTTTGCGGTGATCGGCGGTTCCATGGGGGCAATGCAGGCGCTGGAATGGGCGTCACGCAATCCCGAGATGGTGTACTGCGCGATTCCGATCGCCGGCGCCGCACGTCATTCAGCTCAAAACATCGCGTTCCACGAAGTCGGTCGCCAGGCAATCATGGCCGATCCGAACTGGTGCGGGGGGGCCTATTACGGCGAGGATGTCGACCCCGAACGCGGCCTCGCCGTCGCGCGCATGGCCGCGCACATCACCTATCTTTCCGATTCCGCGCTGCATCGGAAATTCGGGCGCAACCTACAGGATCGGCAGGAAATCACGTTTGGCTTCGACGCGGACTTCCAGATCGAGAGCTATCTGCGCCATCAAGGCCGCTCGTTCGTCGAACGCTTCGATGCGAACTCCTATCTCTACATCACCCGGGCGATGGATTATTTCGACCTGGCCGCAGAGCATGACGGCCAGTTGCCGGCGGCGTTCGAAGGCTCCCCGGTCCGGTTCTGCCTCGTCAGCTTCACGTCCGACTGGCTGTTCCCGACGGCGGAGTCACGCCAGATCGTCCATGCGCTGAATGCCGTGGCCGCGTCGGTGAGTTTCGTTGAGATCGAGACCGATTCCGGACATGACGCGTTCCTTCTCGAGGAGCCGGAATTCTTCCGAATTCTGTCGGGCTTCCTGAGCGGCGCGGCCGATCAGTATGCTCGAACGACGATCGAGGCCGGCCCATGAACCGACAGGAAACCACCGCGACCGCGCGCATTCGCGTCGATCAGAAACTGATCGCCGACATGGTGACACCCGGCAGCCGGCTCATCGACGTCGGCTGTGGTGACGGCGTGCTGCTGGACCTGCTCGTGCGGGACCGCCAGGTCGACGGGCGCGGCATCGAGCTCAGCCAGGAGGGCGTGAACACCTGTGTCGCGCGCGGGCTGGCCGTGGTGCAGGGCGACGCCGAGACCGATCTGCACAACTACCCCGACGACGCATTCGATTTCGCCCTTCTGTCACAGACATTGCCGGCGATTTTCGATGTGAAGGGCGTGTTGCGGGAACTCCTGCGCATCGGGCGCTGCGCCGTCGTCAGCTTTCCCAATTTCGGATACTGGCGCGTGCGCACGGACCTGCTCTTTCGCGGCCGCAGCCCCATATCGGAAAACCTGCCCAACGCCTGGTATGAATCGCCGAACATCCGGTTCTTCACCCTGACCGATTTCCTGAATCTTCTGGACGAACTGGACCTCACCGCCCAGCAGATCATTACGATCGATCATCGTGGTCAGGCGAAGTCGCAGAAACAGATCGGGCACTGGACGAACCTGTTAACCGAGCAGGCGATTTTCCTGATCGGCCGGAGCTAGCCGACAGCTCGGGTGATATCGCGGGCGACATCGCCGCCCCGCCTTCGGGCAACGCGACATAGAAACGGCGGCGGAGTTTTTCGCCCGCGAGCGCGCCGCCATAGATCTGCTTCGTCGCCTCGACAATCGTGACGCCGCCGACGGGGTTGAGCCAACGCAGACCCATACGCTCCCAGGCCGGCGCGGCAGAAAGCCAGAACCGGCGCCGGGACGGCGGGAAAAACAGCGCGCGCGCATCGCGAACCGGCGTGAACATGGATTGTCGCAAGGCCTTGTTGAGCTGCTCGGTGGAGAATGGGTGCCCGTGACCGAACGGCGTGTGATCCGTGCGGGCCCAGATCGAGCGGCGGTTCGGAACGGCGACCATCAGGCGGCCACCATCTGCAAGAATACGCCACATCTCCCGCAGCATCAGATGGGCGTTCTCGCTGTACTCCAATCCATGCACCAGCAGAATCCGGTCAACGGAAAGGTCCGGCAGCGGAATCTCGTCTTCATGGGCGACCAGGGCGAGGTTGCGTTCCTCGGTGATCCGCTCCGGCCATGCCAACACCCCCATGCGCGTCGGCATCACCGCCGCCACACGCTCCGCCTCGTCGACGAATGGCGTCAGATAAGGGGTCGCGTAACCGAACCCCAGAACGCGCATGCCGCGCACGTCCGGCCAGAGGGCGCGCACCTGCCGGCGGATCATGCGCCGGGCAACGGAACCCAGGCTGGAAGCGTAGAAATCGCGCAGGTCGATAACATCGAGAATCATGGCCGCGACGTTAACACAGGGTGTCGGCGGTGCGGGCGGCGGCACCGTTTCGAACACAATTCAGTTCGTTCGGGTTCGCGTGTACTCTCAGCCATCAGACACCGAAAAAAAGCGAGAAAGTCATGAAGCTTATCTACTCCGCCGCTTCCCCCTATGCGCGCAAGGCGCGTATCGCCGCCATCGAATCCGGCGTCGGCGACAAGCTCGAAATGGACGCGATCAACCCGTGGGAAGACCCAGCCGGCTTCCGCGACATCAATCCGGTCGGCAAGGTGCCGACCCTTGTGCGCGACGACGGCCCGCCGCTCTATCAGTCGAACCTCGTCTGCGAGTATCTCGATTCGCAGGGCTCGACCAGAATTTACCCCGACCCCGGCCCCGCCCGCTGGACCGCGTTGCGCCAGCTCGCCGCAGCGGACGGTATCCTGGATGCGTCGGTCCTGGAGCGGATGGAAGGCATGTTCCATGAGGGCGCCGCCGCGTCGGCCAAACTCATCGACCGGCAGGAACTGTCCGTCAACGCAGCCCTGGACCAGCTCGAGGCCGAGGCCGGCGACCTGAGCGGGCCGGTCACGATCGGACAGATCGCGGTCGCCTGCGCGCTCGGCTATCGGGATTTCAGATTCGCCGACGCCGATTGGCGCGGTGGCCGGCCGAAACTCGCCGCGTGGTTCGACGCCTTCGCGGCGCGACCTTCCATGACGGCCACCGACCCGGAGGCCTGAACGGCACCCGGCGCTAGTAGAGGAACGACGTCAGCAACGCGTAGGTCCCGAACCCGGCCAGCACCAACGCGACAATACGGTCCATCCAGAGTTGATACGACCCATCGACGATCGGGCGGAACAGGCTCGCGGTCGTCGACAGCGCGATCCACCAGAGCGCCGATCCGGCAAACACACCGGCGACCAGGATCGAGGCATTGCCGATCGAGCGGCCCGCCTCGGTAAAGCCGAGTGTCGCCAACAGGCCGGCAAACGCGACAAAGGTAATCGGGTTGGTGATCGCCAACATGAAGGTGGACAGGAAATCCTTCACCAGACTGTGGGTCTCGATCCGCCGCTGAATTTTCTCGTCGGACCCGTCGGTAACCGGATGTGCACGAACCATCGCGGCCACGGTGCGCAGCGCCAGCAACAACAGAATCACACCGCCGGCCAGGCGCAACCCGCCCTGATGTCCAGTGATCCAGTCTTCGACCGCGGATATTCCGAACGCCGCCACCGCACCGTAGAGCGCGTCTCCGAAGGCCGCACCAAGGCCCGAAATGAGGCCATGCATGCGCCCCTGCGACAGGGTGCGCTGAACGCACAATACTCCGACCGGTCCAACCGGCAGTGCGAGGAAGAAACCAAACACGATGCCCTGGATGAGAATGAAATCAGTTACGGCCAAAATACTGGGTTCCTGTTCCCCGATATGCGCGCCGGGCGGCGTGCCATCCCAGGGTGGTTCTTAGCAGATTACGCGCACGGTAAAAAACCGCGCGGCGTCAGGCGACCGAAACCGCCGAGAAGTATTGCGCCGGCGACACGATCACATCGCGCGCCGCGACCAGTTCGAGTTCGGCGCCTGACCGCCGCCGGGTTTCCGAAAGAACGGCAAAGACCCTGGCAACACTATCTTCCAGTGCACGGGCCAGGCCGCGGTGATCCGTCATCGCCGCCGCGAAGAGGGCGCTGAGCAGGTCACCTGCCCCATGCGGATCCGATCGAAACGCAAGCCGCGGCGTTTCCAAGGACCAGGCCTGCGAATCGTTGAACGCAATGACCGCCACGCGCCCCGGGTCAAGATCACGATGGTCGGCGCTGGTCACCATGACACTGGCACCCGGCCGCATGTGCGCCAGAAGCTTGCGGCCGTCCGCGACGATCTCGCTCGCCGACGCCGCCTTCAACGCCCCGAAATCGCATCCACACAACAGCGCGAGTTCAAACAGGTTGGGGGTTATAAGGTCCGCGACCGGCAGCGCCGAGGTGCGAAAATGCTCGGGCAGCGACGCCTGCACATACAATCCCGATCCCTCATCGCCCATCACCGGATCGCAGCAATAGATCAGGTCCGGGTTTACCGCCCGCACACGGCCGACCGTGTCGGTGACCAGCGCGGCGAGCGCCGCACTGCCGAGATAGCCGCTGATCAGCAAGTTACAACTGGGAAAGGCGCCGCGACGCTCGAGCCCGTCGAGCAGGTCGCGGACTGTGTCCGGCGGCATCGCATGACCACCAACATCCGGATAGCCGGCATGGTTGGAGAGGATCGCGGTGGGGACGGACCAGGCCTCATGTCCGAGACACTGAAGCGGAAATACGGCCGCCGAGCTACCGACATGGCCGAACACGACCTGAGACTGTATGGAGAGAATATTCATCGCTGGGGACCGGTTTTGCCTTCGTCGCCGCCCCGGCACAAGAATTCGTTTGACCGACGCGAAACGCCGTTGATACCTCTCGAATATTGATCTGCCTGGATGCGGGGCCCGGCTTTAGACGCCTGAGAAAGAGCCCGGTGCGAAAGCGCCGGGTTCTTTTCATGCCCGGCGCACGGATCACCTTCTGGCAAGGGTCGCATAAAGTCTCCGGAAATGAAGAAGGCGCCAGGTGCATGGACGCGGAGCCCGTAACGCCTGACGCCTTCCTCGATCTTCCGATCCCGGAGTTGCCCCCTGGACTTCAGACCCTTCGGATCCCCACCCGCGAGGCTTGCGCCCCGCCGGCTTCGACCCAATACCCACCTTGACGTTCAGCTTCTCGTCGCTCCGCGCGTGGGACGCACCCCTGGCCGATACGTCGTCCAGCGCGCTTCGCTTATCCGGCATCGTCCGCTTTGACACGTTCCATGCCGCCCCCGAAGGGGTCGAAGCCTAAGGTCGGCAACCTTTCCTCAAACCCGCCCGGTTGGTCCCCGCAACTCCGAAGAGCCCCGGTTTCCGCCCGGCCGTCGTTCCGAATTCCTGGCCGGCGAGAGCCTGGATCACGAAACGCCGCCATCCTTCCTTCGCCCCGGGGCCCACCGAAGCGGACATCAGGGCGGCGCGCGGGCCCCGAAGGGTTCGCGCCACCGGAAAGACCGCTGGTCTGCGCAACGGCACCTTCCTTACCGGCCGGCCTCTGATCATGCCCTTCCGAGGAAGCCCATGTCCGTCTGGCCGCCCGGCCGTGCCCGGCACCCGGCGCGTGGTTGCCCACATGCCGGACCGTGCACATGAATGGACATCCACCGAGGCGATCGATCCCGAAGGATCATGTCCATCCGCCGACTTTCCCGCCCGACCCGGCATCGCCTTGCGGCGACCCCCGTGGTCCGGCGTTCGGTTCCCGCCGATCCGTCTCGCCCCCTGGTGAGCGCCCCGGACCTGCCCGAGCCAGCCGCAGAGCGGAGGATCGGACGCGACAGAAACCCGTCGACACGCCAAAGCGTGCGCGGACATGTTCCGCCGCCACCCCCAAGGCGGCAATGTCCAATCGCGGCCGACAAACAGTTTCCTGTGCAAAACTCGACCGGTAGATCACAACTCCTCCACAGGTTTTCCACACGCTTTGCTTCAATGAGAGCCTGTGCCCGGCGATCCAAGCTCTTGCGCGGGGCTGTGTCATTGACGAAACGGGCGGTGGGAGGCTAAATCTGCTTCGTAGATATTCGTACCCACGCGACCGGCATGAACGACCGTTCAACGGCGCGTGGCACACGGAAAACCCACCGGAACCATTTCCCGTGTTCCGGCTTTGCAGCCACGTCAGGGGGCCACATGGCGACCGACAACAGACCGCTATCACCGCACCTTCAGGTCTATCGCCCGCAATTCACATCGGTGCTGTCGATTCTTCATCGAATCACGGGCATCGGCCTCGCCGTCGGTACCCTGCTCCTGGTCTGGTGGCTGATCGCCGCCGCCGCGGGCCCGACCGAATTCGCGGCCGTGCAGAACTTCATCGGCTCGGTCGTCGGACGGATCCTGCTGCTGGCCTGGAGCTTCGCGCTCTACTATCACCTCTGCAACGGCATCCGGCATCTGGTCTGGGACGCCGGCAAGGGCTTCGAACTGAGCACCGCGTTTGCCTCGGGTTGGCTGGTCGTCATTGCTGCGGCAGTCCTGACTGTCATCAGCTGGGTCGCCGGATACGCCAGCCTCGGAGGGCTATAGAGATGAACATGCGCTCCCCCCTGAGCCGCGCGCGCGGCCTCGGATCGGCCAAGAGCGGCACCGACCATTGGTGGATGCAGCGGCTGACGGCACTGGCCCTGATCCCGCTCGTGATCTGGTTCGTCGTGTCCATGATCATCGTGACCGGCGCCGACCACGCGGCCGCCGTCGAATTCATCAGCAGCCCGATCAATTCCGTTCTGCTGATCCTCCTGATCGTCGCCACCTTCTACCACGGCCAACTCGGCCTGCAGGTCGTGATCGAGGATTACATCCACACACGCTGGCTCGAAGTGGGCCTGATCATCGCGGTCAAAGGCGCGGCCATTTTCCTTGGCGTCGCCTCGGTCTACGCCGTGATCGCAATCGCATTGAATTAAGGGGTTAACGATGGCGACCAACGGCGATTATGAAATCATCGACCATGACTATGACGTTATCGTCGTGGGCGCGGGTGGTGCCGGATTGCGTGCCACATTCGGCATGGCGAACCAGGGCCTGAAAACGGCCTGCATCTCGAAAGTGTTTCCCACACGCTCCCACACAGTGGCGGCGCAGGGCGGCATTTCGGCCGCACTCGGCAATATGGGCGAGGATGACTGGCGCTGGCACATGTATGACACCGTCAAGGGGTCGGACTGGCTGGGCGATCAGGACGCGATCGAATACATGGTCCGCGAGGCGATCCCGGCGATCATCGAGCTCGAGCATCAGGGCGTGCCGTTCAGCCGCACGGAAGCAGGCAAGATCTACCAGCGGCCCTTCGGCGGCATGACCACGAATTACGGCGAAGGGACGGCCCAGCGCACCTGCGCGGCGGCCGACCGCACCGGCCACGCGATCCTGCATACGCTTTACCAGCAGTCGCTGCGCTACAACGCCGAGTTCTTCATCGAGTATTTTGCCCTCGACCTGATCATGGAAGACGGCAAGTGCCGGGGCGTCATGGCCTGGAATCTGGCCGACGGCACGATGCACCGCTTCCGCGGGCACCTCGTATGCATGGCGACGGGCGGCTACGGCCGGGCCTACTTCTCGGCCACCTCCGCGCATACCTGCACGGGCGACGGCAACGCGATGGTTGCGCGCGCCGGATTGCCGCTGGAGGATATGGAGTTCGTTCAGTTCCATCCCACCGGCATCTATGGCGCCGGTGCGCTGATCACCGAAGGATCGCGCGGCGAAGGTGGGTATCTGACCAATTCAGAAGGCGAGCGTTTCATGGAACGCTATGCCCCGTCGGCCAAGGATCTGGCCAGCCGCGATGTTGTCAGCCGGTCAATGACCATCGAGATGCGCGAAGGCCGTGGCGTCGGCGACGAGAAAGACCATATCCATCTCCATCTCGAACATCTCGACCCCGCCGTCCTGGCCCAGCGCCTGCCGGGCATCTCCGAGACGGCACGCATCTTCGCCGGCGTCGACGTGACCAAGGAGCCGATCCCGGTCCTGCCGACCTGTCACTACAATATGGGTGGCATTCCCACGACGTATCAGGGCCAAGTCCGGACCTGGACCGAGGACGATCCCGAAGCCGTCACGCCGGGCCTGATGGCCATCGGCGAGGCCGCGAGCGTTTCGGTACATGGTGCCAACCGTCTGGGTTCGAACTCGCTGCTCGACCTAGTCGTGTTCGGCCGGGCTGCCGCACTTCGCGCTGCCGAGCTGGTCACGCCGGGGACACCGCACGAACCGCTTCCGGACAATGCCGGCGATGAAGCACTCGCGCGCTTCGACAAGCTTCGCCACGCCTCGGGCAGCACACCGACCGCGAAACTGCGCCTCGAAATGCAGCGCACGATGCAGAACAACTGCGCCGTGTTCCGCACCGGTGAGGTCCTGCAGGAAGGCGCGAACAAACTCGACGAACTCTGGGGTGCGCGCGACGATCTGAACGTGTCCGACAGCTCACTCATCTGGAACTCCGACCTGGTCGAGACTCTCGAGCTCGAAAATCTGATGATGCAGGCGGTGATCACGATCAATGGCGCGAAAGAGCGCGAGGAAAGCCGGGGCGCACATGCACGCGAAGACTTCCCCGACCGAAACGACGATGACTGGATGAAGCACACGCTTGCCTGGGTCGACGAGAAGGGCAAAGTCGACCTCAAATATCGCCCGGTACACCTCCAGACAATGACCAACGAAGTCCAGAGCTTCCCGCCCAAGGTGCGGTCCTACTAGGCCGATCCCGGCGACGAGGAGAATTTACGATATGGCTGAGTTTACGCTGCCGAAGAATTCGAAAGTGACCGAAGGCAAGGAGTGGCCCAAGCCCGAGGGCGCGACCAATACAAAGGCCTTCAAGATTTACCGCTGGTCCCCGGACAGCGGCGACAATCCCCGGGTCGACACCTATCATCTCGACCTCGACGATTGCGGACCGATGGTCCTCGACGCGCTCATCAAGATCAAGAACGAGGTCGACCCGACCCTGACCTTCCGACGGTCGTGCCGCGAGGGCGTGTGCGGGTCCTGCGCGATGAACATTGACGGCGGAAACACGCTGGCCTGCACCAAATATATCGCCGACGCGAAGGGCGATGTACGGGTCTACCCCCTGCCCCATCAGTCGGTGATCAAGGATCTGGTGCCCGATCAGACCCATTTCTTTGCCCAGTACCGGCAGATCGAACCCTGGCTCAAGACCGACAGCCAGACGCCCGAGCGCGAGCGCCTGCAGAGCCCCGAAGATCGGGCCAAGATCGACGGCATGTGGGAATGCGTCCTGTGCGCCTGCTGCTCGACATCCTGTCCGAGCTATTGGTGGAACGAGGACCGCTATCTCGGCCCGGCCATCCTGCTGCAGGCCTATCGCTGGCTCGCCGACACCCGCGACGAGGCGACAGGTGACCGCCTCGACCAGCTCGAGGATCCGTTCCGCCTGTATCGCTGCCACACCATCATGAACTGCACCCGCACCTGCCCGAAGCATCTCAACCCGGCCAAGGCGATCGCGGAAATCAAGAAGATGATGGTGGAACGCCGGGTTTGAACAGCATCTTCCATCGCGAAACATCCGTCGGGCGCACGTACCCGGTCGGCAAGCCTGTTTCGAAATTGCGCAACGCCGCGGCTCTGTCCGCGGCGCTCGCGTTTTCGGTCGCCGGTCCCGCGCAGGCCCAGAGCGAGCGATTTCCCGCCGGCCCCGCCAACATGTTCAAGCCCGGCGCCGTCTTCCTGTATTACGACGGCACCACCGACCCGGCCCGCATCGAGGGCCTCAATGCGGCACTCAATACGAT
This sequence comes from Alphaproteobacteria bacterium, assembly GCA_039980135.1. Lineage (NCBI taxonomy): Bacteria > Pseudomonadati > Pseudomonadota > Alphaproteobacteria > Alphaproteobacteria bacterium. The sequence goes on along the minus strand of JBDXCV010000003.1, from coordinate 1,055,042 downwards.
GACGGCGCAGAGCGCGGAGACCGCCAGGACCATGCAAACGGTTCGGGCCGGAATCGAGAACGGCGTGGCCGACAGCAGCCGGGACGAACTGGCGCATACCGTCGCGACGAGCATCGAAGGCACTTTTTCGATCGTGGTGCAGGCCGGTTTTATGCAGGCATTGGCCCGGACCAGCCCGAACTTCGGACAGATGTTTCAGAACGCGCGGACGAACATGCAGTTGCCGAACGGCGAGGCCATCGAATTACCGGTGCTGCTGGCCGCCGCAGTGCATTCCCTGAGCGTGGTCGGCGCGGGCGAACGCATGCGCGACGAATCTACGGCGCGCGCGCTGGCGGGCGATTACGACCTGGCGACGACCGGCACATGCGCCGTGCCCGAAGGCAATGTCGCGTTGGCGCAGAAGGACTTTATTCTCGAAGGGGTTATCGACGACCGGCTGGCGGTGTTCGGCACCCTGGGTGACATGCGCATCTACATGGTCTCGAACGAACAGCGCTTCGCTCAGGTCACAGAGAATGCCGGCGCCGCGCCGACGATCGACGTGCCGGATCAGGCGTCCGACCTGTTCGAGGCCGTCCTGCCTGCGCCCGGCGCGCCGATCGAGTTTCGGAGCATCGCGCGCGGCACCTGCCGTTTCACGCTGACCCCGGCCTCGCCCTGAAACACGCGTGATCCCGGAGGCCGCGCCATGTTCGTACCGAAACATTTTCGCGAAACCGACGTCGGAATCCTGCACGACCTGATCGCGGCCAACCCGTTCGGTATTCTGATCGGACAACGCGACGACGCCCCTTTCGCGAGCCATATCCCGTTCATGCTCGACCCGGCGGCCGGGGTGAACGGTACGCTCGTCGCCCACGTCGCGCGGAACAACCCCCATGGCGAAATGTTCGATGGCAAGTCCAGTTTGCTGGCGATTTTCGAGGGCCCCCATGCCTATATCTCGCCCCGCTGGTATGCGCCCGGCGACGCCGTGCCCACCTGGAACTACGCCGTCGTGCATGCCTATGGCACGGCGCAGGAGGTGACGGACATAGAGAAGGTCCGGGCCCAACAGGCGGCGCTCATCCGGGCCTTCGAGGGCACCGGCCCCGCGGCCTGGACAATGGATGGTCAGCCAGAGCGCTATATCGAGGGAATGCTGCGGGGTGTCACCGCCTTCGAAATGCCGATCGGGCGGCTCGAGGGCAAGTTCAAGCTGAGCCAGAACCGGCCCGAAGGGGACCGTGCCAATGTTTCGAACGAGCTGGCCGAAAGCGCGCGCGAGACTGAAAGAGACCTGGCCGCACTGATGCGGTCACGCGCCGACTGACGCGTGCTATTTCACCCGGCGCAGATGCGGCGGCTTGCGGTCCTGCTTCGGCGGCCCGCTGTCGTGCGGGCCTTTGCCGCCCGAACGCCCGCGCATGAAGCGGTACAGATAGTAGACGCCGATCGTGACGATCAATGCACCGATCAGGCGCAATATCGTCTGGGCGACGAGCCCCTCGAGATCGAGGAACGAGACCTTGCCCAGCGCCAGGGCAAAAATCTGAACCGCCATTCCCCAAAGAAACGCATATTTGAAAGCCCGCCAACTGGTCGTGGCATAAACGCCCAGCCCGATATAGCCGGCCAGCGCAATCGGGCTCGCTGTGAGTTCGAGGGCAAGATTCAGATAGGACAGCATCAGTCGACCCGGCGGTTGAAAAACCAAGCGAACCTAACGTTAAATGTGCCGCGTCACCAGTCGGGCGGGCTATAGTCCGGGCAGACAACTCACATTGGCCGGGAGCGGCGCCATGGAACTGACCAAGGACCAACTCGAACAGTTCGACACCGAGGGCTGGGTGTTCCTCCCCGAGGTCTTCAGCCAGGCGGAAATGGATGTCCTCGCGGCCGAATTGCCGACGATTTTCGCAATGGACCGGGACGAGGTGTGGCGCGAATCTAACGGCGAGGCCGTGCGTACCGCATTTGCCGCGCATTATTACAATGAGGCGTTCCGTCGCCTGGGCCGCCATCCCCGCCTGATCGAACCGGTAATGCAGCTGCTCGACGGCAACGTCTACATGCACCAGTACAAGATAAACGGAAAGGCCGCGTTCGACGGCGACGTCTGGCAATGGCATCAGGATTACGGGACCTGGGCGCGCGACGACAAGATGCCCAAGGCCCGCGCCATGAACATCGCGCTGTTCATCGACGAGGTGACCGAGTTCAACGGCCCGCTCTACCTGATTCCCCGCAGCCACAAGGGCGGCGTGATCGAGGCCGGGCATGATCTGCAAACCACCTCCTACCCGCTGTGGACCCTCGACAAGGAAACCGTCGCCAGACTCGCCGACGAAGGCGGGATGATCGCGCCGAAAGGCAAGCCGGGCTCGGTCCTGCTGTTCCATTCGAACCTGGTGCACGCTTCGGCGCCGAACATCAGCCCCTGGGGCCGGGTGATCGTCTATCTCAGCCTGTGCCATGTGGACAATCACATCCGCCAGTTCAAGCGCGAGGAATGGATCGCCCACCGCGACTTCGCGCCGATCGAACCGCTCGACGATGACTGCCTGCTGGCGCTGGCCCGGGAAAACACCGCGGCGGCTGAGTAAGGGTTTTCCGCCCTTTCACCGTCATGCCCGGACTTGTTCCGGGCATCTCTTCTGGTTTTCCGTCCAGCGACGCACGAGATACGCGGGTCAAGCCCGCGTATGACGAACTGTTTGGAATCGTTCAGTCCGGCATCGGCGTGCGTTCGATCGAGTCTTCGATCGGCACATGCAACGTCGTGCAGAAGGTGCCGATGAGCTGGTAGTAGCCGACCATCACCGTCAGATCGACGAGGCCCTGATTTCCCAGAGTGGCACGGATTTCCCCGATCAGCGCGTCATCGGCCTTGCCGTTGCCGGCGACGATCCGGGAGAAACGCAGAACCGGGCCGACGGGCGCGGGCAGATCCTCGGCAGCCGGCGTGCCGCACACCGCGCGCATATCGTCGGGCATCCGGTGAATGTGATGGGTCCATTCGTACCAGTTGCCGACCTCCTTCGAGACCGTGCAGATGATCATCTCGCGCAGAACCTCATCGAACACGCTGTGGAAACGGACATGCTCGCCGACCGACGCCACCGCTTCGAGCGCGCCCGGGCTGCTGGCCATCCGGGCGAAGAGTTCGGCCATGAATTCGAGCTTACGGGTTTCCATGATGTGGTCGTAGATACCGACCTGATCGGCGGGAAACGCATCCCGCGACACATGCGGTACACGGGCATTTTCGTTGTAGTCGGTCATGGTTCCCCTCCGGATTCTGTTCGCAATTCGTAGTAGGCTGCACCGATAGAATAGCGGGAAATGAAAAGGACAGCGCAATGAACCTCCACGCGATGCTTGGCCGGCGCGCCGAAGACGGGAAACCGGTCCGGGTGGGCCTGATCGGCGCGGGCAAGTTCGGCACCATGTATCTGTCCCAGGCCGCCCGCACACCCGGCATTCACGTCATGGCCATCGCCGACCTGGATCCGGAACGCGCCCGGGATGCCTGCGCGCGGGTCGGCGGGCTGGACCCGTCTGCCGCGACATTCGATACCGCCCTGTCCCGGGGCAACACCCACCTGACCGAAGATTCGATGGCGCTGGTCGCCGCCGGCGGGATCGACGTGGTGATCGACGCGACCGGCAGCCCCGCCGCAGGTATCGCCCACGCGCTCGCGGCCTGCGAACACGGCAAGCATATCGTGATGGTCAATGTCGAGGCTGACGTTCTGGCCGGGCCGCTGCTGGCCGAACGTGCACGCCAGGCGGGCATCGTCTATTCGCTGGCCTATGGCGACCAGCCGGCGCTGATTCATGAGCAAGTGGACTGGGCGCGGGCCTGCGGCCTCGATGTCATCGCGGCGGGCAAGGGCACCAAGTATCTCGACGGCTATCACTATGTGACGCCGGACGATGTCTGGGAGCATTACGGGCTGACGGCCGAACAGGCTGCAGCCGGCGGTATGAACCCGCAGATGTTCAATTCTTTCCTCGACGGGACCAAGTCGGCGATCGAGATGGCCGCCGTGGCCAACGCTACGGGGCTGAGCCCCGCCCCCGACGGGCTGGCCTTTCCGGCCTGCGGTGTCCACGATCTGCCGCATGTGATGCGCCCGAAGTCCGAGGGCGGCCAACTGCACCACAAGGGACAGGTCGAGGTGATCAGCTCCGAGGAACGCGACGGCCGCCATGTCACCGGCGATCTGCGCTGGGGTGTCTATGTGGTGTTCGAGGCCCCGAGCGATTATGTCCGTACGTGTTTTGACGAATACGGACTGGTGACCGATGTATCGGGCAACTACGCCGCCCAGTGGAAGCCCTATCACCTGATCGGGCTGGAGCTCGGCATCTCCGTCGCGAGCGCGGCATTGCGCAACGAACCGACCGGGTCTCCCACCGGGTTCCGCGGGGATGCGGTGGCCACCGCGAAGCGCGACCTGAAACCCGGTGATGCGCTGGATGGCGAGGGCGGTTTCACCGTTTACGGCAAACTCATGCCGGCCGCGGCCAGCCTCGCTGCGGGCGGACTTCCCATCGGGCTGGCCCACGGGGTGACACTCAAGAACGCCGTGGGCAAGGACCAGCCGGTCGGCTGGGCCGATGTGGACATCGACCCCAATATCCAGGCCGTGCAGGTGCGCCGTGATATGGAGGCCATGTTCGCCGCTCCGGCCGCCGCGGCGGCTCAGTAAACCGCCCGATGCGCCCCGTCCGGTTGCACGCCGCCGCCAGCTGGCCTAGTTAACCGCCGCAATGCCTGACGAAATCCTCGATTCGAAACTGCCGACGCCGCTCGACCTCTATCGCACCATGCGCGAGGCGAACGAGCTGATGCGCGACCCCACGCAGAAGCTCGCCGTCGAGAAACTGCAGAGCCTGCATCATGCCCTGAAGGGGTATCAGCCCGCCGGCGAAGGCTTCCTGTCGGGCTGGAAGGATCGCTTCGGCCTCGGGCGGCGCAGCGAAGAACCGCCGATGGGGCTCTACCTCTACGGACCGGTCGGGCGCGGCAAATCGATGCTGATGGACCTTTTCTTCGACACCGCGCCGGTCGAGCGCAAGCGGCGGGTGCATTTCCACGCCTTCATGCTGGAGATCCAGCAACGCCTCAACGAGCTGCGCAAACACGAGAAACGCGCCGACCCGCTGATGCAGGTCGCCGCGGATGTCGCCGACGAGAGCTGGTTATTGTGTTTCGACGAGTTCCATGTCGTGAACATCGCTGACGCGATGATCCTGGGCCGCCTGTTCCAGGCCTTCTTCGATCACGGCGTGGTCGTCATCGCCACGTCCAACGTCGCCCCGCGCGATCTGTATAAAGACGGCCTGCAGCGCGACCGGTTCCTGCCTTTCATCGACCTGATCCTCGAAAAGCTCGATGTCCTCGATATCGGTGCGGGCACGGACTTCCGCCTCGACCGGCTCAAGGGCGAGCCGATCTGGCACACCCCGATCGGACGGGCCGCGACCGCCCAGCTCGACGCGGCCTTCGCGACCCTGACCGACAATGCGGACCCGTTGCCGTTTGAAATCGAGGTCCAGGGACGCAGCATCGAGGCACGCCAGGCGGCGCGCGGGATCGCGCGTTTCACGTTCGACGAACTGTGCAACAAACCGCGCGGCGCCTCCGATTTCCTGGCGATTGCGACCCAGTTTCACACCGTGATGATCGACAATATTCCCATCCTCGACGAGCGCGAGCGCGACGCCGCCAAGCGGTTCGTGGTGCTGATCGATTCGCTCTATGAGCATCATGTGAACCTGTTCGCCAGCGCCGACGGCGAGCCGGGCGAGCTCTACATGAAGGGCGATACGGCGTTCGAGTTTCAACGCACGGTGTCGCGGTTGATGGAGATGCAGGCCGAGGACTATCTGAACAGCCCGCACACGCCTTGAGCGTCTGCGTTATAATTGTCCGCTAGGCAAAGGGTGCAGACATCCGGGTCGTTGGCACGGAGCGACGTCGTTGGCTGAAAACCCGCTGACCGCCGAATTCTACTTCATGGCGCTGCCCTCGGTCGGGGGGCAGCCGCTGCAAAAGATGCCCCGGCGGCTCTACACCTATGTCTGGAAGATCAGCGCGGCCCAGCAGGTTCGCCTCTGCCTGATGACGATCCTGGTCTTCCCCCTGTCACTCGCGCCGCTGGAACTGCAGCGACGCATCATCGACGACGCGATTCTCAAGGGGGCAACCGACCTGCTGATGCTCCTGGGCGGCCTCTATCTGGCCGTCCTGCTCGCGCATGGCGGACTCAAATATGTGCGCAACGTATACCAGAACCGGGCGGCCGAAGGGGTCACGCGGCTGCTCCGACGACGCACGCTCAACCATGAAGATTACGGCGCGGATTCGGATGACGGCACCCGCCAGTCCATCATCGCCGCCGAGGCGGAGAAACTGGGCGCGTTTGTCGGCGAGAGCGTGTCCTTCCCGCTGCTCCAGGCCGGAATCGTGGTCAGCGTCGCAGGCTACATGCTGATCATCGAACCCGTGGTCGCGGCTGTCGCGATCGGCTTCTTCCTCCCGTCCCTGTTCGTGGTCCCCCTGATACAAGGCAAGGTCAACAAACTGGCCGAGACGCGAACAAAGAAAACCCGCGAGCTCGGCACCATGGCATTGGAAGACGAAAACACGGACAAGGCGGAAGGGCTTATCGAGTCCATCTATGACATTCGCATTCGGATCTTCCTGCTCAAGTATTTCATGAAATTCATCAACAACCTGATCGGCCAGATCGGGCCGCTCAGCATTCTTCTCGTGGGCGGCTGGATGGTGATCCGGGGCCACAGCGAGATCGGCACGATCGTGGCCTTCATCTCCGGCTATGAGCGCATGATCAACCCGGCGCGCGACCTGCTGAATTTCTATCGGCGCCTGTCGGCGATGGACGTGCAGTACAAGCTTGTCCGCGAGGCAAGCTCGCAAGACTGATTCTGTGCCCGGCGGCACAAATCCTTGCGGGGTCCACGCCTTGAACCACCCCTGAATTCGCGTTACACACCGCGCGCACGGCAACTTTCCTCGACGTCGGAGAAGATACGGACATGGCACGCAACAAGATCGCGCTGATCGGCGCAGGCAACATCGGCGGTACGCTCGCCCATCTGGTAGGCCTCAAGGAACTGGGCGACGTTGTCCTGTTCGACATCGTCAAGGGCATGCCCGCGGGCAAGGCGCTTGATCTGGCAGAATCCTCACCCGTCGAAGGCTTCGACTCCAATATGGCGGGCGCCAGCAGCTATTCCGCAATCCGCGGCGCCGACGTGGTCATCGTGACCGCCGGCGTGGCACGCAAGCCCGGCATGAGCCGCGATGACCTGATCGGCATCAACACCGGCGTGATGGAATCTGTCGGCGCGGGCATCAAGAAGAACTGCCCCGACGCCTTCGTTATCTGCATCACTAACCCGCTCGACGTGATGGTCGGCATCCTGCGCGAGGCCGCAGGCCTGAAGCCGAACATGTGCGTTGGCATGGCCGGCGTGCTCGACAGCGCCCGCTTCCGCTATTTCCTGGCCGACGAATTCAACGTTTCCGTCGAAGACGTCACGGCGTTCGTGCTCGGCGGCCATGGCGACACGATGGTGCCGTCGGTGCGCTACTCGACGGTCGCGGGCATTCCCCTGCCCGATCTGATCAAGATGAAATGGACAACCCAGAAGCGGCTCGACGCGATCGTTCAGCGCACCCGTTCGGGCGGCGGCGAGATCGTCGAACTGCTCGGCAACGGCTCGGCCTTCTATGCCCCCGCCTCATCCGCCATCGCAATGGCGGAATCCTATCTCAAGGACAAGAAGCGCGTTCTGCCCTGTGCGGCCTATCTGCGCGGCGAGTATGGCGTGAAGAACATGTATGTCGGCGTGCCGGTCGTGATCGGTGCGAAGGGCGTGGAGCGGATTGTCGAGGTCAAGCTCGACGCAAAGGAACGCGCCGATTTCCGCAAATCGGTAAAGGCCGTGGAGACGCTGGGACAGGTCACGAAGAAGTTGCAGCGTGATTCCCGCAAGAAAACCGGTAAGTAGCCACCGCACATACCAGTCCCGGCTTACGACCCGGTTGCGCAGTGCAACATGAGTGTTAAAGTCGAGCCTCGTTAACCATATTCGGCCCCATGAACCGGGCCTCAATCGCGACGGCGGACGAAAAAATTAATCATACGGTAATCCCGGACGTTCATCGTCACCGCTGCTCACCTCATCTGTCTTTCGGAACCAAGCGTCAATGAACATTCATGAGTATCAGGCAAAAGGCCTGCTGGCGAAGTTCGGCGTCTCCGTGCCCCGCGGCGCGGTTGCATATACGCCCGACGAGGCCAGCAAGGCGGCGAAGGACCTCGGCGGCTCGATCTGGGTCGTGAAATCCCAGATTCATGCCGGCGGCCGCGGTGCCGGGCATTTCGCCGAGAACCCCGATGGCGGCGGCGGTGTGCGCCTCGCCAAGAGCGACGACGAAGTCCGCGCCCATGCCGAGGCCATGCTTGGCCAGACACTGGTCACCAAGCAGACCGGCCCCGACGGCAAGGAAGTGAAGCGCATTTACGTCGAGGAAGGCTGTGATATCGCGCGTGAGCTTTATCTGAGCCTGCTCGTGGACCGCGAGACCTCCCGGATCGTCATCGTGGCATCGACCGAAGGCGGCATGGATATCGAGACCGTGGCCGAGGAAACCCCGGAAAAGATCGCCCAGGTGGCCATCGACCCGGTGACCGGCATCATGCCCTTCCACACCCGCGAAATCGCCTTCGGGCTCGGTCTTGAGGGCAGCCAGATCAAGAGCGCCGCAAAATTCCTGTCGGCGATGTACAAGGCATTCCTCGAACTCGACGCCTCAATGGTCGAGATCAACCCTCTCGTGGTGACGGGTGCGGGCGATGTGATCGCGCTCGACGCGAAGATGAACTTCGACGACAACGCGCTTTACCGTCAGGCCGATGTCGAGGCGCTGCGCGACGAAGACGAAGAAGACCCGATGGAGCTCGAGGCCTCGAAGCATGAGCTCAACTACATCAAGCTCGACGGCTCGATCGGCTGCATGGTGAATGGTGCGGGCCTGGCGATGGCGACGATGGACATCGTCAAGCTGCACGGCAGTGCGCCGGCCAATTTCCTGGATGTCGGTGGCGGCGCCACCAAGGAGCGGGTCACCGCAGCTTTCAAGATCATTCTCTCCGATCCGAATGTCGAAGGTATTCTGGTCAACATCTTCGGCGGCATCATGCGTTGTGATGTCATCGCCGAAGGTATCGTCGCCGCGGCGCGCGAAGTATCCCTGCACGTTCCGCTGGTGGTTCGCCTCGAAGGCACAAACGTCGATCTCGGCAAGAAGATCCTTGCTGAGTCAGGCCTCCCGATCGTCTCTGCGGACGATCTCGGGGATGCGGCCGAAAAAATCGTCAACGCCGTGAAGGAGGCAGCCTGACGCCATGTCCGTACTCGTCGGCAAAAACACCAAAGTCATCTGCCAGGGCTTCACCGGAGCCCAGGGCACCTTTCATTCCGAGCAGGCCATCGCCTACGGCACCCAGATGGTCGGCGGCGTGACGCCGGGCAAGGGCGGCACCTCGCATCTCGATCTGCCTGTTTTCAACACGGTGGACGAAGCCGTCAGCACGACGGGCGCGAATGCCTCCGTCATCTATGTGCCGCCGCCGTTCGCGGGTGACGCGATCCTCGAAGCCATCGACGCAGGCGTCGAGCTGGTGGTGTGCATCACCGAAGGCATCCCGGTCCTCGACATGGTCGCCGTCAAGCGCGCGTTGAGCGGCTCCGACACACGCCTGATCGGCCCGAACTGCCCGGGCGTCATCACGCCGGACGAATGCAAGATCGGCATCATGCCGGGCCATATTCACCGGCGCGGCAATATCGGCATCGTCTCGCGTTCCGGCACCCTGACCTACGAGGCCGTCGCGCAGACGACCGCTGTCGGGCTCGGCCAGACCACCTGCATCGGCATCGGTGGTGACCCCGTGAACGGCACCAACTTCATCGACTGCCTGGATTTGTTCCTGGAGGACGATGAGACCGAGGGCATCATCATGATCGGCGAAATCGGCGGTTCGGCCGAGGAAGACGCCGCCGATTTCCTGAAATCGTCGAAGATCAAAAAACCGGTCGCCGGGTTCATCGCCGGCGTCACGGCACCTCCCGGAAAACGCATGGGCCATGCCGGCGCTATCATTTCGGGCGGTAAAGGCACTGCGGATGCAAAAATGGACGCCATGAAATCCGCGGGCATACTGGTCGCAGAGTCGCCGTCGGCGCTCGGCACCACGATGATGAAGGCAATGAAGGGCTAGGTAGGTCACCGATCTGTTGGTGAGGGGGACGCCAACGCTTTGCAACCAGGGACCGCAGCCTCGTACCGCGGCTAGGACATGAACAGCTATATCGGCCACTCCTCTTTTCTGAATGGCGCCAACGCAACATTTGTTGCGGAACTGTACGCGAACTATCTCGAGCAACCGGACAGCGTCGATCCCGAATGGGGAGAGTTCTTCGCCACATTGCATGACGACGCCCGCGCCCTGCTCGAAGATCTGCGCGGTGCCAGTTGGGCCCCCAGCGACACGCGCGTGATCGGTGAGGACCGTGGCAACGGCGGCGCCGGACCAAACGGCGCCAGTGGCGCGCACCCCGGAAACGGCCACGCGGCCCCGGCCATCTCTCCTGCCGCAAACGGCGCACCGCTGAAAGGCGCGCCCCTCTCATATGGCGCGGGCGGCGATTCCCAGGCATCGCCCGACCAGGTTCGACGGGCGACCCTCGATTCCATTCGCGCGCTGATGCTGATCCGCGCCTACCGGGTGCGCGGTCACCTGGAAGCGCGCCTTGATCCGCTAGGCCTGGTGAAGCCCGACGCCCATCCGGAACTCGACCCGCGCACTTACGGTTTCGCGGATTCAGATCTCGATCGACCGATCTTCATCAACTATGTGCTCGGCCTCGAAACCGCGACCATGCGCCAGATTATCGATGTGGTGCGTGAAACCTATTGCGGTAACATCGGCATCGAGTTCATGCATATCCAGGGGCCGGAAGAGAAGGCCTGGATCCAGGAACGCATCGAGGGCGTGCGCAATCACACCGAATTCACCGAGCAGGGCAAACAGGCCATCCTCGGCGCGCTGACACGCGCGGAAATCTTCGAGCAATTTCTCGACAAGAAATACACCGGCGCCAAGCGGTTCGGTCTGGAAGGGGGCGAGACCCTGATTCCGGCGCTCGAACAGCTGGTCAAACGCGGCGGCCAGCTGGGCTTGCGCGAACTCGTCATCGGCATGCCCCATCGCGGGCGGCTGAACGTGCTGGCCAACTTCCTGGACAAGCCGTTTCGCGCCATGTTTTCGGAGTTCGAGGGAAACTCGCCGAACCCGGACGACGTGATGGGCTCCGGCGATGTGAAATACCATCTCGGCACCTCGTCGGACCGCTCCTTCGACGGGAACAACGTGCATCTCTCGCTGACACCGAACCCGAGCCACCTGGAGGCGGTCAACACCGTCGTTCTGGGCAAGGTGCGGGCCAAGCAGCAACTGCGCAATGATTCCGAACGTGACAAGGTCATGGGCCTGCTGATGCACGGCGATGCGTCCTTCGCCGGCCAGGGCCTCGTGGCCGAAACGCTCGACCTGTCCCAGCTGCGCGGCTATCGCACCGGCGGCACGTTCCACCTGATCGTCAACAACCAGATCGGGTTCACGACCAACCCGACGGCGGCGCGCTCTTCACCCTATTCGTCGGACGTCGCCAAGATGATCCAGTCGCCGATCTTCCATGTAAACGGCGACGATCCGGAATCGGCTGTCCATGTGGCGCGCATCGCGACCGAGTATCGCTACCGGTTCAAGGCCGATGTGGTCATGGATCTGTGGGGCTATCGCCGCGCGGGACATAACGAATCCGATGAACCGGCCTTCACCCAGCCCCGGATGTACAAATCCATATCCGAACAGCCGACCACGCGCGCCCTCTACGCCCAACAACTCGAAGCAGAGGGCGTGATCGAGGCGGGTGGCGGCGATCGCATGGTCGAGGAGTTCCAGGCCCATCTGGAGCAGGAGTTCGAGGCCGCCCAGAGCTACAAGCCGAACAAGGCCGACTGGCTCGAGGGCCGCTGGGCCGATATCGGCATGGCGGAAGGCGATGAACGCCGCGGCGAGACGGCCGTGGACAATGAACTCCTGAACGAGGTCGGGCACGCCATCTCCGAGCCCCCGCAGGGTCTCGAAATGAATTCGAAGATCCTCCGCCAGCTCAAGAACAAGCGCAAAATGATCGAGACCGGCAAAGGCATCGACTGGGCGACCGGCGAAGCGCTGGCGTTCGGGACACTGCTCTGTGAATCCACGCCCGTCCGGCTATCAGGCGAAGATGTGGGGCGCGGCACCTTTTCGCAGCGCCACGCGGTCCTGGTCGATCAGACCCATGAGGAAAAATATCTGCCGCTGGCGAATATTCGGTACGGCCAGGCGCCGATCGAGGTGATCGACAGCCCACTTTCGGAGTTCGGCGTACTCGGGTTCGAATATGGCTACAGCCAGGCCGAGCCCCATGCGCTCGTGCTCTGGGAGGCGCAGTTCGGCGACTTCGCCAACGGTGCGCAGGTCATCATCGATCAGTTCATCGCCTCGGGCGAATCCAAATGGCTGCGCATGTCCGGACTGGTCCTGCTTCTGCCCCACGGGTTCGAGGGTCAGGGTCCGGAACATTCCTCGGCCCGGATGGAGCGCTATCTGCAGCTGTGCGGTGACGACAATATGCAAGTCTGCAACATCACGACGCCAGCGAACTACTATCATGCACTGCGCCGCCAGATCCGGCGCAACTTCCGCAAACCGCTGATCGTGATGACCCCGAAATCCCTGCTTCGGCACAAGCTCTGTGTCTCGAAACTCGAGGATTTCGGACCGGGGACCAGTTTCCACCGCGTCCTCTATGACAATGAGAAACTGTGCGACGACAAGGACGTCAAACGGGTCGTGCTGTGTTCGGGCAAGGTCTACTACGATCTGTATGAAGAGCGGGCAAAACGCGACCTCAAGGATGTCTTCTTCCTGCGGCTCGAGCAGCTCTACCCTTTCCCGCGCAAGGCGCTGATCGAGGAACTTTCGCGCTTCAAGCATGCCGAGATGGTCTGGTGCCAGGAAGAGCCCGAGAACATGGGCGGCTGGACCTTTGTCGATCGCAGGCTCGAGGCCGTCCTCGAGGAAATCGCCGCCGAACACACACGGCCGCGATATGTTGGCCGCGTCGAATCGGCCTCGCCTGCCACGGGCAATGCCGCACGTCACCGGCGCGAACAGGAAAAATTGGTCGACGAAGCGCTCACCGTCTGAGCCAGCCGACCACAACGGGGATTACGAGATGACCATCGAGATCAAAGTGCCCGACATGGGCGAGTCCGTGACCGAGGGCACAGTTGCGCGCTGGTTCAAGGCGATCGGTGAGGCCGTCACCGCCGACGAACCCCTGGTCGAGATCGAGACCGACAAGGTCACGGTCGAGGTCCCTGCACCGGGCACGGGCGTGCTCACGGAGATCGGCGCCGACGAGGGTGTGGATGTCGAGGTCGGCACCGTGATCGGCTCCATCGATGAGAATGCGACCGCCACGGCGGCCCCCGCAGCAGAGGAAACACCAACGGAAACGGAAAGCGCGCCGGCCGCGGATAAACCCGCGGAAGCAGCGTCCGCCGAACCAGCCGCCGCCCCGGCTGCGACAAGCGGCGAGACCATGGATGTAACTGTTCCGGAACTGGGCGAGTCCGTCACCGAAGGGACCATCGCCCGCTGGCTGAAACAGGTTGGCGAAAGCTTCGCTGCCGACGAACCGCTGGTCGAAATCGAAACCGACAAGGTCACCGCGGAACTGCCAGCCCCCAGCGCCGGCACCCTGACCGAAATCATCGCCGGCGAGGGCGTCGACGTGGAGGTGGGCGCGGTCGTCGGCCGCTTCACGACGGGCGAAGCCCCGGCAGCGGCCGCGCAGGCCGACACGCCACCCGCCGCGGCGGAACCGGCAGAGGCCCCCGCGCCGGCCGCCGGTGCGAGCGCAAATCTGGACTACCCCCTCTCCCCGGCCGTACAGAAGCTGGTCGACGAGAACGGCCTCGACCCCTCGGCCATTCCGGCCACCGGTCGCGACGGACGCATCACAAAGGGTGACGTGATGCGCCATCTCGACACACCGGCATCGGGCGGCACGGCAGCGCCCGCCGCAGCAGCGCCGGCGACACCCGCCGGCTTCGTATCGGCAGGCGACCTGCCGGAGCGTGCCGAAGACCCGCGCGGCGAGGAACGCGTGCGGATGACCAAACTGCGTCAGACCGTCGCCACCCGCCTCAAGCAGGCGCAAAACACCGCCGCCATGCTGACCACCTTCAACGAGGTCGACATGCAGGGCGTGATGGATTTGCGCGCCCGCTACCGTGACGATTTCGAGAAAAAGCACGGCGTGAAACTGGGTTTCATGAGCATCTTCGTGAAGGCCGCGATCAATGCGCTCAAGGAGCTGCCGTCGGTCAATGCCGAAATCCACGGGGATGAGATCGTCTACCGGAACTATTACGACATCGGGATCGCGGTCGGCGGCGAACAGGGCCTCGTCGTTCCGGTCCTGCGCGACGCCGACAAGCAGAGCTTCGCCGGAATCGAGAGCCAGATCGCCGAATACGGCCAACGCGCGCGCGACGGCAAGCTGACCATGAAGGAACTGACGGGCGGCACGTTTACGATCACCAATGGCGGCATCTTCGGCTCGATGCTCTCGACGCCGATCCTGAACCCGCCCCAGTCGGGCATTCTTGGCATGCACAATATCGTCAAGCGGCCGGTCGTAATCGATGACGAGATCGTCATCCGCCCGATGATGTATCTGGCGTTGAGCTATGACCATCGGATCATCGACGGACGCGAGGCGGTGACCTTCCTGGTCCGGATCAAGCAGGCGATTGAGGACCCGGAACGTCTTCTGATCGAGGTATAGGAACAAAATGGCAGACGACCAGAGTTTCGACCTCGTCGTGATTGGCGCCGGACCGGGCGGCTATGTGGCGGCCATCCGCGCCGCGCAACTGGGCCTCAACGTGGCATGCGTGGAAAAGCGCGCCACTCTCGGCGGCACCTGTCTCAACGTCGGCTGCATTCCCTCGAAAGCGCTGCTGCAGTCTTCCGAGCACTACACGCATGCGCAACACGGACTGGGTGCCCATGGCGTCAAAGTCGGCAAGGTCTCGTTCGACCTGAAAGCCATGATGGCCCACAAGACCAAGGTGGTGGACGACAACACGCAAGGTATCGAGTTCCTGTTCAAGAAAAACAAGGTCACGTCGGTCTTCGGCGCCGCAGAAATCAAGAGTGCCCAGGAGGTCGTGGTGACGCCAGCGGACGGCGCACCGCAAACCCTCAAGACCAAATACGTTCTGATTGCGACGGGATCGGACTCCATGCCCCTGCCCGGTGTCGAGGTCGACGAGAAGCGCATCGTCAGCTCCACCGGCGCACTGGAACTCGCGAGCGTTCCGAAACATCTGGTGGTGATCGGCGGTGGCTATATCGGCCTCGAGATGGGGTCTGTCTGGGCCCGGCTCGGTGCCAAGGTCACCGTGGTCGAGTTTCTCGACCGCATCACGCCCGGCATGGATGGCGAAGTCGCCAAGACATTCCAGCGCATCCTCAAGAAACAGGGAATGACCCTCAAACTGGGCACCAAGGTCACCGGCGCCGAAACACTGAAGACCAAGATCAAGCTCTCGGTCGAACCCGCCGCGGGTGGCGACACCGAGACCCTCGATTGCGATACCGTCCTGGTGGCGATCGGACGCCGCCCCTATACCGACGGCCTCGGACTGGACAATGCCGGCGTCAAGACCGACGACCGGGGGTTCATCGGGATCGATGAAAATTTCCAGACCAATGTGGCGGGCATCTTTGCCATCGGCGACTGCGTGCCGGGCCCGATGCTCGCCCACAAGGCCGAGGATGAGGGTGTCGCGGCGGCCGAGGTCATCGCCGGCGAAACCGGGCATGTGAACTACGAAACCATCCCGGGCATCGTCTACACCTGGCCCGAGGTCGCGGCAGTGGGCAAGACCGAGGAACAGCTCAAAGAGGATGGGATTGCCTACAACGCCGGCACCTTTCCCTTCTCCGCCAACGGCCGCGCCCGGGCCGCCAACGAAACCGACGGTTTCGTGAAAATCCTGGCGGATGCGAAATCCGACCGGGTTCTCGGCGCGCATATCATCGGACCGGATGCCGGCAACCTGATTCACGAGATCGTCGTGGCGATGGAGTTCGGGGCGTCGGCCGAAGACATCGCGCGGACCTGTCATGGTCACCCGACCCTGGCCGAAGCGGTCAAGGAAGCCGCGCTCGCCGTCGCGAAACGCACCATACACATCTAGGTTTGCACTGAAGACGGTTGTCAGCCGGCCTTCAGATTGGCGCTGAACGCTGCGGCGAGTTCACCCAGATCAAGCGGCTTGCGCAACAATACCGTGGCGCCCGCATCGAGGGCTTCCGCTTCGGCTTCGCGCAAGACCTGACCCGTCACGACGATTATCGGCAGTTCGGTATCGCGCGACCGTATGGCGTGGATCAACTCCACCCCATCGCCATCCGGCATACGCAGATCGGTCACGATCATGTCGGCCGGATCGCTTGTATGCAGGGCCAGAGCGCTCCGCCCGCTCCCGGCGGTACTGGTCCGCACGGACGGCCCTTCGAGGAAACGCGCAACCTGTTCGGCCGCAAGCGGTTCATCATCGACAACAAGGATGTGGGCGCCGGTCATGGACCTATTCTAGTTCCATCGACGCCGCGGATGCACCTGCAACATCGGCCGGCATGATTCGCGGCAATTCGATGCGGAATTCGGCACCATCTCCGGTGTTCTCCGCCAGCAATGTGCCATTCATGCCGCTCACGATGCCGTAGGAGATCGAAAGGCCCAGGCCCGTGCCGGCCCCGGGTTCCTTGGTGGTAAAGAAGGGTTCGAACACACGGTCGATATGCTCGACCGGGATGCCCTGACCGTTGTCCCGAACCGCAATGTTCACCATCTCGCGCGCCGGATCGTCGGATACCGTGACGCGGACAACCCGCGACGGATCCGATGTGACGGACCCGTCGGCGTTCGCTTCGACGGCATCACGCGCATTGATCAACAAATTGACGATCACCTGTTCGAAGCGCGACGGCTCCCCGAAAACGCGGCCACACTGCGCCGGCATCCCGATATCGAGTACGACCCCACGCTCCTCGAAGTCGGGCCGCAACCAATCCACCGCCTGCGCGACCGAGCGGGTCGGGTCAAATGCGAGCTTGCGCCCATAGTCATCGCGGCTGAAAATCCGCATCGACTGAACGGTCTCGGCCATGCGTTCGGTCTGTCCGGCGATGATTTCAAGCTGACTTTCGATCTTCTGACCTTCGGGTCCGGCATCAGCGGCGCGAAACTTGATCCGGGTCTGCTCTGTTGCCATGCGGATGATGTTGAGCGGCTGGTTCAACTCATGCACCACACCGGCGGCCATTTCCCCCAGCAATGCCAGTTTGCTCGACTGCGCGAGCTGATGGTCTTTCTCGGCCAGCTGGCGGCTATGGTCCGCAACCCGCCGGGCCATGCGAAGCACCTGGCGCACAAACAGGAGACTCAGCGCCACAACCACAGCCACCGCAACGGCCCGCCAGATGCGAAGGGGCGCAAGCAAATCGCTGCCGGGACGCGGCGCGTTCCAGGTCAACCAGGCAACAACGGCGCCCCGGGGTCCGGCAAGGGATGCGGAAAGCCGGGAAGGCTCGGCCGGCGGCGGGTCGAAAACGATGTGCAGATTGTCGACCCCGAACCCGGCTGATAGCTCGTCGAGCAACGTCGCCGAAAGTTGCTTCCCGTATACCAGGACGTGGCGGACATGCCGTTCCGTTTCGACCCCCATCGGGTTTTCCAGGGTAAGCGCACTCGCCGAGACCAGGTGCAACTCTCCGTCGCGCAGGAAATAGCCCGACGCCGGCACCGGTTCGAACATGGACGATGCACGGGTCTCCTGGACCAGGCGATCAAGCGCCGGTCCGAAATAGGACCGCGCATCCTCGAGGGACGGGACTCCGTCGACATAGGCGATCTTCGTCTTGTTATTCGGCGACAGGACGAAGGATTCCGACAATCCGTGGGTGTCGGCGGCATAGGTCCCGATGTTGTCGTCCGCCCAATCCTTGTCCAGCGTCTCGACGAGGTTTTCGAAGGCCACATTCCACCAGCTATTGTCATAAACGAGCAGATCGAGATCCCGCTCGAAACCCGACACAAGCGCGCGAACGAGAGTCCGGGACGATTCGGCCGCCATCCGGTCCTGCGCGCGTGCGGAGAGATTGATGACAAACGCCGCCGATGCCGTGACGATCAGGACCGCGAGGACAAACGGCGTCACGAGCCGCCAAAAAACCTTGGCTTCAAAGCTACGCGACGGAACATCTGAATTCGTCATGGGGACACCCTCTCCGGGTACAGCCTCGCAAGCTAACGCCCCTCGCCGCCACGGGCAAACCCGCGATGCCATCACAGCATCTGTGCGATTCCTGACGATTCGATGGTAGCCTCAAGTTCCTGCGCCCCCGGCGCAGCCGACATACCGATAACCGCTTGGCACATACTCCATGGTCGGATTCACACGCAGGATCGCCCGCCGCTTCGGCTATGACATCGCGCCCTTCCCCGGCGGTGCGAGACACTGGTCGCAGATCGTATCGCTGCTCGACGGCCACGAAATCGACTGTGTCTTCGATATCGGTGCGAATGTGGGCCAGTACGCGAACGCGCTCCGGCAGAACGGGTATCCGGGCCGGATCATTTCATTCGAGCCACTTTCCTCCGCATATGATCAGCTCAAGGTGCGGGCCGCCGGGGACGCAGATTGGGACGTGGCCCCGCGCGCGGCGGTCGGTGCCGCGCCCGGCGAGACGGATATCCACGTCTCGCCGGAATCCGATATGAGTTCGATACTTCCCCTGGATGCCACCGCGCAGGAACGACTGGCCAGCACGCGCGCGACGGGGGTCGAAACAGTGCCGGTCACCACCGTGGCCGACGCGCTTGCGGCCCATGTCACCGGCCAGGGGCACATATTTCTGAAATCCGATACCCAGGGCTTCGAAGCCCAGGTGCTGTCGGGTGCGGCGGGTTGCTGGGACCGGATCACCGGCGTTCAGCTCGAGCTCTCCATCCAGCCCATCTATGAAGGCCAGCCGGATCACCTGCCGCTTCTGGAGCAACTGGCGACGCTGGGGCTGCGTCCCCATCTCGTGATCCCGGGCTACTGGAGCCGGCATTACGGGCGGATGCTGGAATATGACGTCGTCTGTTTTCGCGACTAGCGTTTCTGCGCACGGGGGTGCGCCTTGCTGTAGACATCAAGCAAACGCGCACTATCAACATCGGTATAGCGCTGGGTCGTCGAGAGGGACGCGTGTCCGAGCAACTCCTGGATGGCACGCAGATCGCCACCGGCCGAGAGGAGATGAGTCGCGAATGAATGACGCAGCGCATGCGGCGTGGTCTCACGGGGAAGCCCGAGTGCGAGGCGCAACGCCTGCACCCGCTTCTGCACCACCCGGGCGCCGAGCCGGCCACCCCGGGCCCCGACGAACAGCGGACCGTTCGGCGTCAGCGGGTGGGGGCATGTCGACAGATACGTCTCGAGCGCCTCACTAACGGCCGGCAGCACGGGAACCATCCGGGTCTTCCCGCCCTTGCCGACGACCGTCAGGCTACCGTCGCGGGGCATGTCGCGGTTGTTGAGTTCCAGCGCCTCCGAGATTCGCAGCCCGCACCCGTAGAGCAACAGGATTACCGCCATGTCCCGCGCGGTGACCCATGCCGGCGCCGCCGCCCCCTGGTCCAAAGCCTGCAACAGGTCTTCCGTTTCGGGCCGACTCAGTGCCTTGGGGACCGCGCGCGGCAAGCGCGGGCCACGCACCGCCCCGATGGCGGGGTTATGCCCGAGCCCTTCGCGATCGAGATACCGGAACAACATGCGCACGGAAGAAAGCGCCCGGGATGTCGAGCTGCGGGCATATCCCGTCGTGCTGCGCATCGCCAGCCAGGCCCGAAAGTCGCCGGGTTTGAGCGCGAAAAGACTCGCAAGCGATACGGCCCCGCCGCCATGCTCGGACAGGAAATCCAGAAACGCACAAACGTCGCGGAGATAGGCCTGCACCGTGTGCTCCGACGCACGGCGTTCGGTGAGAAGCAGGGCTTGCCAATTTTCCAGCGCGTCACACAGGTCATGTGCAGCGGGTACCGTCGCGGGGTCGAAGGTCTTTAGCGTGGCAGGTCGAGCCATGTGCGGATGCTGTGTTCCATGATGGCCGCCAGGAACACCAGGAGTTCAGATCCCTGCCCGGCATGGAAACGCTGCGGGTCGCGGCTTCCGAGTGCCAGCAACGCGACCGGCGCGTCCTGGCGTACCGTCAGCCGCAATAATACTTCGGAACGCACGAGGCCGGCGGCTTCGCCATACAGCCTGCGATCGCCCTCGATGTCTTCGCGCAGCGTCACCGCGCGCGATATATCGACGAGCCGTTCGATGGTCCCGACGGGGACCACACGCACGCCCTGGCTGTTGCCCGGGGCGACGGTGCCGCCCTCGAGACACAGCGCGGCCGCATCGACATGCAAAAGCCCGACAAGGTCAATTGTCAGTATTTCGATCAGATGATCGAGGGAACGTGCCTTGAGCAACGCGACGACGGCGGCATGGATTCGGTTCTGGCTCTGCAGGTTCGAACGGCTGGCATCAATAAGGTCGGTGCACTGCTCGCGTTGTTTCTCGAGATCCGCACGCACCCGCCCGAGCATGGCGTCCTGCAGATCGACCACCTCACCGCCCGCCGGGTCGACGTCGGCGAACGCCCGTTCCGGCGCCTCGAGAACCGACAGAAGTTCGGGATGACGCTTCAGGAAATCCGGGTTGGCTTGCAAGAAACCGGTGACCTGGCCTTCGCTCAGCTCAATCGGTGCCGGCGCATCCTGGCGCGGGGCCTTGGTGCTCACGGGCCGACCCTCACGAAACAATCTCTATTCTGCGGCATTCTTCCGGTCATTCGCCTGTTCCAGGATCGACTGCCCCGTCGCTTCCCAATCCTTCATGAATGCGGCGAGCCCCTTATCGGTCAGCGGATGCTGATAGAGCTGACGCAAGACGTTCGGCGGCAAGGTCGCGACATGCGCGCCGGCCATGGCCGATTCGACCACATGCGCCGGGCCGCGGATCGAGGCGACGAGGACTTCAGTCTCGAAATTATCATACTGGGCATAGATCTCGACGATATCCTCGATCAGATCGAGGCCGCGCAATCCCATGTCGTCGAGACGCCCGACGAACGGCGATATGAAGCTCGCGCCGGCCTTGGCCGCCAGGACCGCCTGCGCGGCCGAGAAACAAAGGGTCACGTTGACCATGATATCGCGATCACGCAGCGTCTTGCATGTCTTCAGGCCGGCGGGTGTCAGCGGCACCTTGATCGCTACATTCGACGCTACGGCCGCAAGCACATCGGCCTCGGCCAGCATGGTTTCGACATCCGTGCCGGTGACCTCGGCACTGACCGGGCCGGGAACCACATCACAAATCTCGGCGATCACATCGAGCATGTTGCGCCCCGACTTGGCGATCAGGGAGGGGTTGGTCGTGACCCCATCCAGCAGGCCGGTGTCGGCCAGATCGCGAATTTCCGCCAGATCGGCGGTATCCACAAAAAACTTCATTCCCCGAATTCCTTCTTCTGCGCCGTGTTTTCGAAGCGCCAGGATTCTGTTCCCGCAATCACCTGCGCCATGCGTTGGCCCGTTGCGAGTCGCCGGATAAAGTGTACCCGATGCCCCTGACCGACACCACTACACCCGGACATGACGACCGGACCGACGCGGACGGCGAAACGATCAGCGTTTTGCTGCCGCTGCCGGTCGCCGGGCCGTATGACTACACCGTGCCGCCGGGCATGGCCGTGCAACCCGGTGACTTCGTGCATGCGCCGCTGGGCTCGCGGGAGATGACGGGTGTGGTGTGGGGCCCGGCCGCCGGCGATGTGGACGAGAAAAAGTTACGGCCGATCACCGACCGGATCGACACCCGCCCGCTACCCGAGGAACTGCGCCGCTTCGTCGACTGGGTCGCCGCCTATACGCTCAGCGCGCCTGGCGCGGTGCTGCGCATGGCGATGCGCTCTCCCGATGCGCTGGCTCCGCCGAAGCCCGTGACGGCCTATCTGGCGGCGGGACTGCCGGAAGGCCTGCGGATGACTCCGGCGCGGACACGGGTCCTCGATGTGCTGCGCGACGGGCCACCCCTGACAGCACGCGACCTGGCGACCGAGGCCGGCGTCACGCAAAGCGTCATCAAGGGGCTGGCCGATGCGGGTGCCCTCGAAAGAATCGAACTGGCGCCACCTCCCGCCTTCGCGGCACCGGACGTCTCCCGGCCGGGCATGGCCTTGTCGGACGATCAGGCGCGAGCCGCGCATACGCTTTGCGAGGACGTCGCGGCGGCTTGCTTCGCGGTCACGCTGCTGGACGGGGTGACGGGCTCGGGCAAGACGGAAGTCTATTTCGAGGCGCTCGCCGCCGCCCTGACGACCGGCCGGCAAGTGCTCGTGCTGCTGCCCGAGATCGCCCTGACACCGCAATGGCTCGACCGGTTCGAACGCCGGTTCGGTGTGGCACCCGCGGTCTGGCATTCGGACCTCGGACAGGTCCGTCGCCGCAAGACCTGGCGCGCGGTGGCCGACGGTGAGGCCCGGGTCGTGGTCGGCGCCCGGTCGGCACTTTTCCTGCCGTTTCCCGAACTGGGCCTGGTGGTCGTCGACGAGGAGCATGAATCCGCTTTCAAGCAGGAAGACGGCGTGGCGTATCACGGTCGCGACATGGCCGTGGTACGCGCCCGGATCGCCGATTGCCCGATCATCGTTGCCTCCGCGACCCCGTCTCTGGAGACGCGTGTGAACGTCGAACGCGAACGCTACAAGTCGATCGCGCTTCCCGAGCGTTTCGGCCTGTCGGCGCTGCCGACGATCGAGACGATCGACATGCGCGACGGCGACATGCGCGCCGACCGGTTCCTGTCGGAACCATTGGTAAACGCACTGACCGCGAACATGGCCGACGGCGAACAGGCCCTCCTGTTCCTGAACCGTCGGGGCTATGCCCCGCTGACATTGTGCCGGACCTGCGGCCACCGCTTCGCCTGCCCGAGCTGCAGCGCCTGGCTGACCGAGCACCGGTTCCGAAAAAGGCTGCAATGCCACCATTGCGGATACGAAGTGCCGATCCCGACGAACTGCCCGTCCTGCGACAAGGCCGACACGCTGGTGGCATGCGGTCCGGGTGTCGAGCGCATCGCCGAAGAGGTCAGAACGTTGTTGCCCGAGGCGCGCCTGGAAATCATGACCAGCGATACCATGCGGGGCCCGGTGGCCGCGCAGCGGTTGGTACATTCGGTCGAGAATCAGGAAATCGACATCCTGATCGGCACACAGATGGTGGCCAAGGGACATCATTTCCCCAACCTCACTCTCGTGGGAATCGTCGATGCGGATCTGGGCCTCGCCGGCGGGGACCTGCGCGCGGCCGAACGGACATACCAGGTCCTGCAGCAGGTATCGGGCAGAGCCGGGCGCGCCGAACGCCCGGGCCGGGTGCTTATACAGACCTTCCAGCCCGACCACCCGGTCATGCAGGCCCTGGCCACCGGGAACCGGGACGGTTTCATGACGCTCGAGACAGACGCCCGGCGCACCGGCGCCTGGCCTCCCTTCGGGCGCCTGGCCGCCATTATCGTGTCAAGCCGCGATCCGCGGGTTGCCGACGATCTGTCGCGCGCGCTGGCGCGCTGCGCGCCCGACGCCCCCGGCGTTCGGGTGCTCGGCCCCGCACCGGCCCCGCTTTCGCTTTTGCGCGGCCAGCATCGACGGCGGCTCCTGCTCAAAGCCGGGCTGGACCAGCCGATCCAGGGCCTTGTCCGGGCATGGCTGGCGCAGGTCAGGGTTCCCTCCGGCGCACGGGTACGCGTGGACATCGATCCCTACAGCTTTCTCTAAAAAACGCCCTGTCGCCCAACCGACCGATCACGTTGGCGACGCGCGACGAAACGCCGCCGCAGCGAACCCCCGATGCGAACCACCGAAAACCCGGCGTTTTTCTCCGGTTTTTTGCACTGCGGTACGCTTGCCAGCCCCCGAGGCGTATGCTACCAAGCGGCTGCCTCGTTGACGGGTCTCTTCCCGCCAATCGGCAGCCGAAAAATATCTATAGATATCAATCGGTTACAACTACTCGCGCAAGCAAAAACGGGCTCCGGGGGGCAGTCGCACAGTGGCGGCAGATACAAGTGTTGTCGGTGATATCGCGGAACGCTACGGGCTCGCATTGTACGAGCTCGCGGACGAGGCCAAGTGCCTCGACGACGTGGCCGGCGACCTCGCAGACCTGAAACAACTCATTGCGGACAGCGAAGAGCTGACGAAGCTCCTGCGTTCGCCGTTGATCGACCGCGACGACAAGGCGCGGGCAATGACGGTGATCCTCGAAAAAGGCGCCGCGAACGAACTCACCCGGCGATTTGTCGGTGTGGCTGCCGGAAACAACCGGCTGTTCGCGCTGGCCGCCATGATCGATGCCTATCTGGCCGAACTCGCGCGCCGGCGCGGCGAAATCACCGCCGAGGTGACGTCCGCCCGCACGCTGAATGATGAACAACTGCAGCAGCTCACCGAGAGCCTGCGTGCAAAACTAGGTGGAAAAATAGCCGTCGAACCGAAAGTGGATCCCTCGCTCATTGGCGGGCTGGTGGTCCGGGTTGGTTCGCGGATGATCGATGCATCGCTGAAAACCAAGCTTCAGCGCCTGCAGTACGCCATGAAGGGAGCGTAGAGGATGGAAATTCGTGCCGCAGAAATTTCGGCGATCCTGAAAGACCAGATTGCCAATTTCGATGCCGAGGCCGATGTCTCAGAAGTGGGACAGGTACTTTCGGTCGGTGACGGTGTCGCGCGTGTTTACGGCCTCGACAACGTTCAGGCCGGCGAGATGGTCGAGTTCCCGGGCGGAATCATGGGTATGGCGCTGAACCTCGAGACCGACAATGTCGGCATCGTGATTTTCGGCAATGACCGCGACATCAAGGAAGGCGACACGGTCAAGCGGACCGGCGACATCGTCGACGTTCCGGTCGGCATGGGCCTGCTGGGCCGCGTGGTCGACGCGCTGGGCAACCCGATCGATGGCGCAGGTGATCTCGACAGCAGCGAGCGCCGACTGGTTGACGTCAAGGCGCCGGGCATTATCCCGCGCGAATCGGTGAGCGAGCCGGTGCAGACCGGCCTGAAGGCGCTCGACGCGCTGGTGCCGGTCGGCCGCGGACAGCGCGAGCTGATCATCGGTGACCGTCAGACCGGCAAGACCGCCGTGATCATCGACACGATCCTCAACCAGAAGAAGATCAACGACGCCGGTGACGAATCGAAGAAGCTCTACTGCATCTATGTTGCCGTGGGTCAGAAGCGTTCGACCGTCGCCCAAGTTGTGAAAACCCTGCAGGAATACGGCGCGATGGATTACACCATCGTCGTGGCGGCAACGGCCTCCGAACCCGCACCGCTGCAGTTTCTGGCTCCGTACGCGGGCTGCGCCATGGGCGAGTTCTTCCGCGACAGCGGCCGGCACGCCGTCATCTTCTATGATGATCTCTCGAAGCAGGCGACGGCCTATCGCCAGATGTCCCTGCTCCTGCGTCGTCCGCCGGGCCGTGAGGCATTCCCCGGCGACGTCTTCTATCTCCATTCACGTCTGCTCGAACGCGCCGCCAAGATGGGCCCGGACAGCGGTTCCGGTTCGTTGACCGCACTACCGGTGATCGAAACCCAGGCCAATGACGTGTCGGCCTATATTCCGACCAACGTGATCTCGATCACGGACGGCCAGATCTTCCTCGAGACAGACCTGTTTTATAAGGGCGTGCGTCCGGCCATTAACGTCGGCCTGTCGGTGAGCCGCGTGGGTTCCGCCGCGCAGACCAAGGCCATGAAGGCCGTGGCGGGAAGCATCAAACTCGAACTCGCCCAGTATCGCGAGATGGAGGCCTTCTCCCAGTTCGCATCGGACCTCGACCGCGTGACCCAGCAGTTGCTGGCGCGTGGTGCACGGCTGACCGAACTTCTGAAGCAGCCGCAATATGCACCGCTCGCGGTGGAAGAGCAGGTCGTGGCTATTTTTGCCGGCGTGCGCGGCCATCTCGACGGCATTGCAATCAACGACGTGAACCGGTTCGAGAGTCAGTTCCTCGATCATGTGCGTGACACCCACGCGGACATCCTGACGGACATTCGCGACACCGGCGCACTGAGCGACGAAACCGAGAAGAAGCTCGAAGAAGCTGCTTCGGCCTTCGTGAAGACCTTCGCCTAGCACCCGCCAGAGAGCGTAAAGACAAGACGATGGCCAGCCTCAAGGATTTCAGAGTCCGAATTGCGTCCGTGAAGTCGACGCAGCGTATTACGTCGGCGATGAAGATGGTCGCGGCTGCCAAACTGCGCCGCGCCCAGGAAGAAGCAATTGCGGCGCGGCCCTATTCCGAGCGCATGGAGCGTATGCTCGGCTCGCTCGCGGAGAGTGCCGCGGCGTCGGGCAATGCACCGCCGCTGCTCGCGGGTAGCGGCAAGGACAACGTCCACCTGCTCGTGATCATGACGACTGATCGCGGCCTGTGCGGCGGCTTCAATGGCAGCGTCACCCGGTGGGCCCGCCAACGAATTCTGGCTCTTCGCGCCGACGGCAAGGAGGTCAAGATACTCATGGTCGGCCGCAAGGGTCGCGGCATTCTGCGCGCCGAGTTCGACAGCATGATCATCGATACCCTTGAGGATACGGCGCGTCCCGCGCCCCGCTTCGAGACCGCCGTCGAGATCGCACAGCGCGTCCGCACCATGTTCGAGGCAGGCGAGATCGATGTCTGCACGATCGTTTATAACAAGTTCATTTCCGCGCTGACTCAGGATGTCACGCCGCAGCAGCTGATTCCGTTCGCGCTGCCCGAGGCCGACGAATCGGAGGCGGCGGATGACAGCTCGGATGTCGCGAGCAATGCGGCCTACGAGTACGAACCCGACGAAAAAGAGATCCTCACGGATCTGCTGCCGCGCAACCTGTCGGTTCAGGTCTTCCGCGCGATGCTCGAATCCTTCGCCTCGGAACAGGGTGCACGGATGACGGCCATGGACAGCGCGACACGAAATGCGGGCGATATGATCAACAAGCTGACCATCCAGTACAACCGCACACGCCAGGCGGCGATCACCACGGAACTCATCGAAATTATCTCTGGCGCGGAAGCGCTCTAGACCACTCGGCTCAAAAAGGGCGAGGAGAACACTATGTCCAAGAATATTGTCGGCAAGATCACCCAGGTACTCGGCGCCGTCGTCGACGTTCAGTTCGACAGCGAACTGCCACCGATCCTGAACGCCCTAGAATCCGATAACCACGGCAACCGCCTGATCCTCGAAGTCGCCCAGCATCTCGGCGAGAACACCGTGCGCACGATCGCCATGGACACCACCGAGGGCCTGGTGCGCGGTCAGGAAGCAACCGACACCGGCGCCCCGATCAGCGTGCCCGTCGGACCGGAGACACTTGGCCGGATCATGAACGTCATCGGCGAGCCGATCGACGAGCGCGGGCCGATCGATACGTCCCAGAAATTCCCCATTCACCGTGAAGCGCCGGATTTCATCGATCAGTCGACCGAAACCGAGCAGCTGGTCACGGGCATCAAGGTCGTCGACCTCCTGACCCCTTACGCCAAGGGCGGCAAGATCGGCCTGTTCGGCGGCGCGGGTGTCGGCAAAACGGTTCTGATCATGGAACTGATCAACAACATCGCGAAGGGCCATGGCGGCTATTCTGTGTTCGCTGGCGTCGGCGAGCGGACGCGCGAAGGCAACGATCTCTATCACGAAATGATGGAATCCGGCGTTATCCAGCCCGACGGCGAATCCAAGGCCGCGCTTGTGTACGGCCAGATGAACGAGCCGCCGGGCGCGCGCGCGCGTGTCGCGCTGACCGGTCTGGCACAGGCCGAGTATTTCCGCGACGAGGAAGGCCAGGACGTGCTGTTCTTCGTCGACAACATTTTCCGTTTCACCCAGGCGGGTTCCGAAGTCTCGGCATTGCTGGGGCGTATTCCCTCGGCGGTTGGCTATCAGCCGACCCTGGGTACCGAACTCGGTACCCTGCAGGAGCGCATCACGTCGACCAACAAGGGTTCGATCACCTCGGTCCAGGCGATCTACGTACCGGCCGATGATTTGACCGATCCGGCGCCGGCGACCACCTTCTCGCATCTTGACGCGACGACTACCCTGTCGCGCCAGATCGCAGAGCTGGGCATTTACCCGGCCGTCGATCCGCTCGATTCCACGAGCCGCATCCTCGATGCGCGGGTCATCGGCGAAGAGCATTACAACGTCGCCCGTTCGGTCCAGGAAATCCTGCAGAGCTACAAGGGCTTGCAGGAAATCATCGCCATTCTGGGCATGGACGAGCTGTCCGAAGAAGACAAGATGACGGTCGCACGCGCCCGCAAGATCCAACGCTTCCTGTCCCAGCCGTTCCATGTGGCGGAAGTCTTCACCGGGTCACCCGGCAAGTTCGTGGCCCTGGAAGATACCATCAAGGGATTCCAGCAAATCATCAACGGCGACCATGACGACCTGCCGGAAGCGGCTTTCTACATGGTCGGCACCATCGACGAGGCCGTCGAAAAGGCCCAGACGATGGCGGCCGAGGCGGCCTAGCGGCCAAGCGGGAGATAGCGCGTGGCGGACAACGCGGTTCAGTTCGAACTTGTTTCACCCGAGAAGCTGTTGCTCTCGGACGATGTCGAGATGGTGGTGGTGCCCGGCGCCGAGGGCGACTTCGGTGTCCTGCCGGGCCACGCCCCGATGATTTCGACCGTTCGTCCCGGCGTGATCCATGTGTTTGAGGGTGGTTCGGTGAAATCGCGTATCTTCGTGGCCGGCGGGTTTGCCGAGGTCACGACCGCGCGGTGCACGGTGTTGGCCGAGGAAGCCATCCCGCTCGACGAGATCGACCGATCGGGCGTCGAGAAAGACCTGCAGGACGCGAATGAAGATATTCGTGACGCGGGCAGCGACGAGGCCCAGTTGGCCCTGGCAGAGGCGCGTGCGGCCACGGCCCGTGCAAAACTCACCTCGCTCGACAATCTGGTTTACCAGTAGAATCAACAAATTGCCCAAATTTGCACTTCTGTGCACAGGGTTTTGACTGCGAGACGATTCCGACGATATATAATGGTATCGCGGATCGTGGGGTCCGTATGCCAATCGTTGATGTGACGTCATGATCGAAGATCAGAGCAGACATTGGACACCCGACGATATCCCGTGGGACCGGTTCGACCCGTCGAAGGTCGATCCGGAAATGCTCCGTATCGTCAAGGCGGCTGCGATGGTCGAATATAATGGCGATACCTACGCCGACTATCTGTGCAACGTCTTCAACGACGACCCGGAGTTCCAGAACGCCGCACGGCGCTGGTCGCTCGAAGAGGTCCAGCATGGTCAGGTGCTGTCACGCTGGGCACAGATCGCCGACCCCGATTTCGATTTCGAAACCCGGTTTGCGGATTTCTCGAAGAAAATACAGTTGCCCATGGCCGCGGAAGAATCCGTCCGCGGCACGCGCTGTGGCGAGCTGGTCGCGCGGTGCATGGTCGAAGTCGGGACATCGTCTTATTACACCGCGCTGCGTGAAGCGACCGACGAACCCGTGTTGCGGGAAATCTGCCGCTACATCGCCCAGGACGAAATCCGGCACTACAAGCTGTTCTATACCCATATGGAGCGCTACCGGACGATCGAGCGGCTGGGCAAAATCAAGCGGCTCATGGTCGGAATCGGCCGGATCGGCGAGAGCGAAGACGACGAACTCGCCTACGCCTATTACGCCGCGAACAACA
Organism: Alphaproteobacteria bacterium; assembly: GCA_039980135.1. Lineage (NCBI taxonomy): Bacteria > Pseudomonadati > Pseudomonadota > Alphaproteobacteria > Alphaproteobacteria bacterium. Next base: position 1,025,005 of record JBDXCV010000003.1, on the reverse strand, counting down.
ATGGCGAACCGTATAACCGCAAACGGTGCATTCGCGCCTATATGTCACGCGCCTATGGGTTTTACGAGACCCACCATGTCGAACGCGCGGTGACCTTGATTTTCAAGGCCGTCGGCTTTTCACCCCATGGCAAGATCGCCAACTGGATTGCACGCGTCACTTGCTGGTTCATGAACCTGCGCGCCAACAATCGCGACGAACCGGCGACCGCGGGCACTCAGCCGATATAGGGCCGGAAGGTCTCCGCCAGCGTCTCGTACACCGGGCGTTTGAATTCGACGATGAGCTGCGGAACCTCGTCGAGGTCGACCCATTGCCAGCGCGCGAATTCGGGTGATTCCACACCGCTCACGTCGATCTCCGAATCGCCTCCGAGATGGCGAAAGGCGAACCATTTCTGCATCTGGCCACGCCATCGCCCCTTCCAGGCCCGCCCGGCCAGATCCGCCGGCAAATCATATTTGAGCCAGTGCGGCGCCTCGGCCAGGAGGGTGACATTCGAGACGCTGGTTTCCTCGGCCAGTTCGCGCAGGGCCGCCAGGCGCGGGTCTTCGCCGGCATCGATGCCGCCCTGGGGCATCTGCCAGGCCCCGGGAAAATCATTGCGCTCACCGACCCATATCCGGCCTTCGCCATTGACCAGCATGACCCCGGCACACGGACGATAGAATTCCGCGTCGGCGTCGGTCGCGACCAGTGCGCTCACCGGTCGGCCTGCGTATTCACCACCGCAGACACCGGCACCAGGGCCAGGCCCTTGCCTTCCAGGGTCTGGGCCCATTCACGCACACGCTCGATCGTGACCGGAAATGCCTGCCCGATGGCAATCGAGACACCCGCATCCTTGGCGATCCGTTCAAGCTCTATCAGCCGCGCATCGATTGTCACGCGCGAGACCTCACGCGAATCCAGAAAACGGTCATTGATCGCACGGGGAACCTGCATCTGCGTCGCCATCACCGTGGCAATACTGCGGGCCGAAGAACGCGCATCGACATAGAGCAGCCCCCGCGCCTTGATCTCGGCCAGGATGGGCTGCATCGCCTCACGCGAGGTCGTGAACCGCGACCCCATATGGTTGACCACTCCCACATAGCCGGTCACGCGCGACAGCGCCCAACGCAGCCGCTCCTCGTTCTCGTCGGGTGACAGGGTTACGAAAAGCGCACGCGGGCCAGGATCGTTCGCCGGGAAATCGACCGGCTCCATGGGCAGATTGAGCAACACCTCATGCCCCGCCGCACGCGCGAGCCTGATCCATTGCTGGATATTGTCGGCAAAAGGCTGAAATGCGAGCGTGACCTCTCCCGGCAGGCCCTGAATTGCGGCTTCGGTCGCCGCGCTCGAAAGCCCGAGCCCACTGAGAATAACGGCAACACGGGGGCGATCATCGCCACCGGGCACCGGCCGCGCATAGGCCTGCCATGGCTCGCGTCCGTTCGCACCGATCCGGGGCAAGGGGCCGAAGCTCGACTGTTCGATCAATGCCGGGTCGGGGGCCGGGCGAAGACCGCCGCCGGTCTGCGCGCGGGGCAGAACATTTGGCGGTTTCGGCACGGCGGGCGGCGTCGCCGCGGCGGTTTCGGTAGGCTCTTCCGGCGGCTTGCCGACGGTCGGTGCGGCAGCGGGTTCGGCGGCCGGTTCAGGCGCAGGCGCCTCGCTCTGCACCGCCACATCCCCGGCGGTCACATCCGGCGTCGGCTCGGTCGATTGCGCGTCAGCTGTGCCAGCAGACATATCCGGGCTCGCCACGGCGGGGGCCGTCTCCGCAGGGGCGGCGGCCTGGTCTGCCGGCGCCGGTTCGGCCTGCCCCGCAAGCTCATCCGGTGCAGCTTCAGGTGTCGTCGCTGCTGGCGGCTGCGCCGCCGCGATCTCCGGCTCTTCCGGCGGATCGGCCGTGATGCCGACCACGACCGCAGCGATCAATCCGGCCAACACAACAAAGAGCGTGAGGGCAACGGCAGACGGTAGAATTACACGCCAGTTCAATCGGAACGCCGGTTCGGCGAATTCCTCGCTCATACCTTGATCCGTACCCCGGATTGCCTAGTTCGTCGCCCGGACATTGTAGGTCGCGATGCCCTTCAGGAGATCGAGCGCACGGGCAAGCTGATAATCCTGCTGCGCGGTTGTCTCGACCACCCCATCGGCGTCACCTTCGCGATCCAATCCCTCATTGTCGCGCGCATTGCGCAGGTCCCTCTCACGCGGCCCCTGTTGCACGTTCTGGGTTTCGATCCTCGCCTGCTCGACCTTGATGTCCGGCGTGATGCCCGTCTGCTGGATCGAGCGCCCGCTCGGCGTGAAATAAGCCGCCGTCGTCAGGCGCATCGCGCCATGGCCCGGAATGGGCATGATCGTCTGCACAGACCCCTTGCCGAAGCTCTCGGTTCCCATGACGACCGCGCGCTTGTGATCCTGCAGGGCGCCGGCGACGATCTCCGATGCCGAGGCCGAACCGCGGTTGATCAGGACCACCATCGGCAATCCATTCGCGAGATCGCCCTCACGCGCGTTGAAGCGCTGCGAATCGTCCTTTTCGCGCCCCCGGGTCGAGACAATCTCGCCGCGGTCCAGAAACGCGTCGGAAACCTGTACAGCCTGATTGAGCAGGCCACCGGGGTTGCGCCGCAGGTCGAGAACGATACCAATCAACTCGTCACCCAGTTCCTGCTTGATGTCTGCCATGGCGGCCTCAAGGCCGTCACTGGTCTGCTCGTTGAACGTGGTGATGCGGACGTAGCCAACTCTGCCCTCGACCCGGCTGCGTACCGACTTGATGCGGACGACATCCCGCGTGACCGCGACATCGAAGGGATCGACGCCTTCGCGCCGGATCGTCAGCTTGATATCCGACCCGATACGCCCGCGCATCTTGTCGACCGCCTCGGAAAGGGTCAGCCCAAGCACCGTCTCGCCATCCAGATGGGTAATGAAATCACCCGCCTCGATACCTGCGCGCGCCGCCGGGGTTTCATCGATCGGAGATACCACCCGGACAAAGCCCTGCTCCATCGTGACTTCGATGCCCAGACCGCCGAACTCGCCTCGGGTCTGCACCTGCATGTCGCGGAAATTATCCTCGTTCAGGTAGCTCGAATGGGGATCGAGGGATTGCAGCATCCCGTTGATCGCCGCCTCGATGAGATCGCCGTCTTCGGTCTCGTCGACATACTGGGAACGCACGCGCTCGAAGATGTCGCCGAACAACTCGAGCTGGCGGAATGTTTCCTCGTCGGATTCCGCGGCAATCGCGGCGGCGGGAACGGAGATAAGCATCGCCGAAAATGCGAACGCGGTAATCAGTTTGCGCATTAGCCTTGTGTCCTGTTCGTTTGCGCTGCCAACCAGGGCAACGGGTTAATCGGTTCTCCGTCGTGGCGGAGCTCAACATAGAGCTTCGACCCGCTCGATCGGTTTTCGGCCCTCGCGGCCTGCCCCCCGCTTTTCGTGCCCTCGCCGGCGCCCTGAGGCTGATTTGAGCCGTCGACCGTACGGCCCAGCGGTTCTCCCGCGAGGACCCATTGGCCAACCTCCGCCTCGATGCGCCCCAGCCCGGCGATAAGTGTATGATATCCCTCGCCATGATCGATGATCAAGATTTGCCCGAAGCGCCGAAACGGCCCGGCAAACGCGATCCGGCCGTCCCAGGGCGCCACCACTGACGCCTCGGCCCGGGTTTGCCAGGTAACGCCGCGCGCACGCGGGCCCGCATCGGTCTCGTCTCCGAAGCCCTGAATCACCCGGCCATGGGCCGGTGGCGTCAGGTTTCCGCGTGCCGAGGCGATCGACGGACCAGACGGCGCCAGTGTCGGCGTCACGAAATCCGCCGGCGGAGAGCCCGGCCGGGGCCGCGGTTGAGGGGCCGCGGCAGCTGTCCTGTCACGCAGACGTGACAACAATTCTTCAAGCGTCTGCGCCTCCCGGCGCAACTCGGAGACCCGCGCATCGGCCGCGGACCGGGCACCGCGGGTCTGCTGCAGGATGTCGTTCTTGGTCTTCGACAGGGCTTCCAGCCGGCCCCGATCGCGATTGAGATCGACCGCCGCCTGCTGCAGAGCGCCGCGTCGCAGTTCAATCCTGTTCCGCAACGCGGCGAGTTCAGCGATATCGTCGCGCAGAATTCGGGCCTGGCGCTCGATCTCCGGTACCGCAGTGCGCAACAGCAACCCGCTGCGGACAACGTCGTTCGGGTCACCGGGACTGACCAGCAGGGCCGCCGTGGGGCGCAGGGACAGGCGTTGCAGCGCGGCCAGGGTGCCGTCGAGCTGCGCACGACGGCGCTCAAGCGTGCCTTCCTTGCGTGCGGCATCGCCGCGGAGCACGGCAAGCTCAGTTTCGATCGTATCGAGAGCCGCTTCGTGGGATTGCACGGCGCGCGCGGCGGCGCGGAGTTCGGCCCGAAGGGATTGGAGTTCACGCGCCTGGACTTCGGCGGCCCGGGCCAGAGCGTCGGCCGACTTCCGATCGGCCTCAATTGCCTCGCGGACCGATTCGAGGCGCCCTTCCACCGCATCGGGTTCACCGGACTGCGCAAGGGCATCATTCGTTGCAGGGTCGACCGCGATAACGCCGACAAACGTCATGACGACCGCGCCCCACAAGACGCGGCCCATGCGGTATCCCTGCCTACTCGCCGAGATAGTAACTCTTCTGTTTGGCGCCATCGATGAACTCGAACACCAGCGGCCTGCCGGTCGGCAATTCCACGCCGGTGATTTCGTCAGCCGTATACTCGCCCAGAATGAGCAAGAGCGCACGCAGACTGTTGCCATGCGCCGAGACCAGCACATTCTTGCCGCTGCGCACCAGCGGTTCGATTTCGCCTTCGTAGTACGGACGCACCCGCTCGACCACGTCGGCGAGGCTTTCGCCGTTGGGCGGGCGGACTTCGAAACCGCGCCGCCAGAGATGGACCTGCTCGTCACCGAATTTCTCGGCGGTCTCGGCCTTGTTCAGCCCAACGAGGTCACCATAGTGGCGCTCGCGCAGCGCATCGTCGCGGGTGATGTTCCAGCCATCCCCGGCACGCAGCGCCGACAGGTCGGCGCCCGCCCCGGCCGCGGAATCGAGCGCCATTTCAACGGTCCGTCGCGCTCGTTTGAGAGTCGAGGAATACACCGCATCGATGGGAAAACCCTTCAACAGCGTGCCGGCATGCCGGGCTTCATCCTCGCCCGCCGGGGTCAGATCGACATCTTCCCAGCCGGTGAAACGGTTCTCCAAATTCCACTGGCTCTGGCCGTGGCGCATGATGATCAGATAGTTCATCCGCAATCCCTTATGTCTGTGCGGTTTGACACGTCCGTATGCGCGTCGTTTTGCCCGATTCGAGCGCGGTTCGCCAGCACCACGCAAGGATAGGATTCAGGCCCGATGATAAGGGTGCCGGGCAATAATTTGCTGGGCGCGGTATATCTGCTCGACGAGCAGCGTTCGCATCAACATATGCGGCCAGGTGTTGCGGCCGAACGCGATCATTCTATCGGCCCGCGCGCGCACGTCATCCCCGTGCCCGTCCGCCCCGCCGATCAGGAACACCAGGTTCCGGCAGCCGGAATCCTGCAGGTCGGACATATCGCGCGCGATACCGGCGCTGGTCGACAATTTGCCGGTCTCATCGAGGACAATGACATGGGCGCCATCAGGGATCGCGGCGAGCAGCAATTCCCCCTCCGCGTCCGATACATGGTCGGGCGCAACCTTGCGCTTCAGTTCAAACTCGCGCAGCTCCACTGGCCACGCGGTGATCCGCTTTCGAAAATGGTCAAGGAGCGCGGCCTCGGGTCCCGCCCGCAGGCGGCCGATCGCGCCGATCATTATCTGCAATGCCAGCCTCCGCTGTCAGGCAGGCATCGCCTCCTGCGAGGCCGCGCTCTGGAACTCGGCTTCCCACAATTTCTCGATGGCATAATGCTCGCGGGATTCCGGTCGAAACAGATGGACGATGACGTCACCCGCATCCACCAGGACCCATTCGCCCGAACGCCGCCCTTCGGCGTGGGTATCCTTCACGCCAGCGGATTTGAGTCGCGCCATGAGATGCTCCGTGATCGAGTCCAGCCGACGCGATGACGTGCCGCTGGCGACGACCATAAAGTCTGCGATGTCCGATTTACCGACGAGGGGTACGACCTTGATGTCGTCGGCCTTGTCTTCGTCCAGGGATTCTTCGACGAGAGCCAGGATTGCCTCCGCTGATGGCCGCGGAGCCGCCTTTTGCTTGCGTGCTATAACGAGATCCTCGTTTTCAAACTACGCCTCCAAATGCAGTCGGGACGCCCCGCTGCGTTCACTCATCGCTACTGGCCGGCCAGGCCCCGTTCTGACGTAGTTCCGTCGCCGTCGCCGGGTGCGGTTCGATCCGCAAGAACACCCAGGCAGGCGGCGCGGCGTCAGGCAGCAGCCTTGCCGCACGTTCCGGAAGTCGCGCGCGACGAAAACGAATAGACGCGAGAGCCGACAACGCCTTCGAATCATATGAATCGCGCGCGAATACGGCAATGGGCATCGTGCTAAATATTTGTGTCCATGCGCGCCACCGGGATATCTGGACCAGATTGTCGGCCCCCATCAACCACACGAACTTCGCCGCCGGATACCGGTTTTGCAGGGCATTCAGGGTATCGGCGGTAAAGCGTGTGCCAAGCGCCGTCTCGATTGCGGACACCCGGATTCGCCGGTCGCGGGCGACCCGTTTTGCTGATTCCAGACGCGACTCGAAGGGCGCCATCCCGACTTCGGACTTGAGCGGGTTCTGGGGGGACACCAGCCACCAGACCTCATCGAGCCCCAGTCGGGTCAGCGCGACCCGGCTGATATAGCGGTGTCCGTCATGCGCGGGATTGAAGGACCCACCCAAAAGGCCGATCCGCCGGCCGCGATGGCGAAGGCTGCCGGGCCGGGAGAGCCGATGGCGGGAACTCGGTACCGAGATCAGGGCCGGGTCTGCCCGGCGCCGCGCACCACATACTTGTAGCTGGTCAGTTGCTCGGCCCCGACCGGGCCGCGCGCATGCATCTTGCCGGTGGAGATACCGATCTCGGCACCCATGCCGAACTCGCCCCCGTCGGCAAACTGCGTCGATGCGTTATGCAGCACGATGCCGCTGTCGATACGCGCGAGGAAAAGCTCCGCCACGCCCGTATCCGACGTCACGATCGCATCGGTATGGTTGGACCCATGACTGTTCACATGGTCGATGGCCGCCTCGACGTCATCGACGACGCGAACCGAGACGATGGCATCGAGATATTCCGTATCCCAATCGGCATCACTGGCCGGGACGATCCGATCATCGATGTCGCGGGCTGCCGCATCGCCGCGCACCTCGCAACCGGCGCCGACCAGATCATCGACGATGGGGCGCAACAAATTCGGGGCCACCGACCGGTCGATCAACACGGTCTCGGTTGCCCCGCAAATACCCGTCCGGCGCATCTTGGCATTGAGCACGATGTCCCTGGCCATCTGCGGGTCGGCCGCGCCATGCACATAGGTGTGGCAAAGCCCCTCGAGATGGGCAAACACCGGGATCCGGCTCTCCGTCTGTACGCGCTCGATCAGGGATTTGCCGCCGCGCGGCACGATCACGTCAATGAAGTCGACCATGGTGAGCATCGCGCCAACGGCCTCGCGGTCAGTCGTCGGCGGGGCCTGGATGGCCGTCTCGGGCAAGTCTGCTGCGCGCAACCCGTCCTGCAGGCAGGACAGGATCACGTTGGAGGATTCAAAACTTTCCGAGCCGCCGCGCAGGATCGCGGCATTGCCGGCCTTGAGGCACAAGCCGCCGGCGTCCGCGGTGACGTTCGGGCGTGATTCATAGATCACGCCGATCACGCCCAGCGGCACGCGCACCCGTGCGATCCGCAACCCGTTTGGCCGGTCCCACGCCGCCAGCACCGTGCCGATGGGATCGTCCAGCGCCGCGACCTCTTCCAGGCCCCGGGCCATGGCGTCGACACGGTCGTCGTTCAGGACGAGGCGATCGAGGAACGACCCCTTCACGCCATTGGCTTCCGCGCGCGCGACGTCCTTGGCGTTCGCCGCCAGAATCTCGTCCTTGCGCGAACGAATAGCCGCCGCCGCCGCGTGCAGCGCGGCATTCTTGGATTCGGGCGTGGCCGTCGCCAATTCATTGGCAGCGGCCTTCGCCGCCGCACCGATGTCGTGCATCAAGGCGCGAATGTCGGCGGCGTCCGCCGCGATGTCATGTGCTGCCGTCATATCCGTTCCGCTTACTTTCTCAGGCCGTTTGTGCGGTCTTGCCGGCGACGATAGTCAATTTGCCGGCAAATATCATCCCGTTTGCTCCGTCACATGCGCGCCGCCGGCCCGTACACCCAGATAGATGGCGGTGAGGATCAGCACGCCGCCGATGGCTGTCTCCCGGGTAAATCCCTCGCCGAAATAGAACCAGCCGAGCGCCGCACTCAGCAGGGGTTCGGAAAGAAGCAGCAAGGCCAGCACCATCGGCGAGATGGCCCGCACCGCCCAGTTGAAGCCCGTATGGCCGATGATCTGGCTGACCAGCCCCAACCCGATGAATGCCAGATAGGTTTCCAGCGACAGTCCGACAAGCGGCAGGGCCAATGCGAATACCGCCGCCCATAGCAGGATCGCCGCACCGCTGTAGACCAATGTGACAAAGGCGACGATGCCGACGGTCCGCCGCGCGGCCTCGGCCAGCAGCAGAAACCCGACAAACAGAATCCCGCCGAGCAGCGCCAACCCGTCACCGAACAGGGTCGCCGACCCGACCCGGGCACTGCCCCATCCCATGACCGCGCTGCCCGCCAGGGCGAGCCCGACCGCCAGCCAGGTGCGGCGGCCCGGCGGCTGGCGCAGCGCCAAAACCGCCCAGACGGCCAGCCACACCGGCGTCAGGGTGACCAGCACCACGGAGTTCGCGATCGACGTGAAATCGAGGGACGCAATCCATGTCGCGAAATGCAGCGCCAGAAACACCGAAGCCCCGGCGATCAACTTCCATTCGCGTCCCCCGAGCCGCCGTATTTCATCACGCGCCGTCACGCCGGCGAGCGGCAACAACACCAGCGAGGCAATCGCCATGCGCCAGGCGGCCGTCACAAGCGGATCTGCATCGGCCATGCGCACAAAGATGGCAGCGTGGGCCACCGCGATCAGCGAAGCGACAAGGACGAGGGTATAGGTGATCGGGCTTTCGGTACGGGCGGCAGCCATCGTGCGGCGCTCAGCTCTCGACGAGGTCGTCGCGATGGATCATTTCCTCACGGCCGCGATAGCCGAGAATAGTCTCGATCTCGCCGGACTGGCGGCCCAATATCCGCTGGGCGTCTTCCCGGCCATAGGCGACGAGCCCCCGCGCCAGTTCCTGTCCGTCGCCGGCGCGCACAATCACCGGGTCGCCGCGCTCGAACGAACCTTCCACGGCCGTGACGCCGGCGGGCAGGAGGCTGTTGCCGCGTGCCAGCGCCTTCGCCGCACCCGCGTCGACCGTGATGGTGCCTTCGGGTTTCAATGTCCCCGCGATCCAGCGCTTGCGCGCGGTGTGCGGCTCCGCCTGCGACACAAACCAGGTCGCCCGCGCGCCGGCCGCCAGCCCATCGAGCGGGTTCAGGCCCCGGCCATCGGCAATGACCAGACGGCAGCCCGACTGCAGCGCCACGCGCGCCGCCTCGATCTTGGTGATCATGCCGCCCGAACCATCATCGCCCGCCGTCTCACCGGCCATCGCGGCGATCTCCGGCGTGATCGCGTCGACTTCCGCGATGTGACGGGCAGTGCCGTCTCGGGTCGGGTCGGCGGTGTAGAGCCCGTCGATGTCGGACAGGATTATGCAGGTGTCCGCTCCCATCATCTGGGCCACCCGCGCGGCCAGCCGGTCATTGTCGCCGAACCGGATTTCATCCGTGGCCACCGTGTCATTCTCGTTGATCACGGGCACCACGCCCAGGCGCAGCAGGGTGCCGATCGTGTTGCGCGCATTCAGATGGCGGCGGCGATCCTCGGTATCCTCGATGGTGAGCAGGATCTGCGCGACCGGCACGTCGCACTGGCCGAGCGTCTCCTGCCATGCGTGGGCAAGACGTACCTGGCCCGCCGCTGCGGCCGCCTGGCTTTCCTCGAGCCGGAGTGCGCGATTGCGCGGCCCCCGCGCCAGCCCCAGCAAGCGCCGCCCGATGGCGATCGCGCCGGAGGAGACGATCAGGATTTCCGCACCGGTCTCACGCAGCGCCGCGATGTCCTGTGCCAGCGCCTCGAGCCATTCCGCGCGCAGCCGGCCGTCATCATGGACCAGCAACGCCGAACCGATCTTGACCACGATCCGCTTGCTTGCCGAAAGATCCCTGCCGGAGGTCACTGGACCGGCTCCGCGACATCCCCCGCGCCATTCGCGACGGAAAATGCTTCGGCCTTCTCCGCCTCGACCTTCTCCGACGCAGCCTTCTCGGCTGCGGCCTCGGCATCGATAATCCGGCAGAGCGCGCGCAGGGTTTCGAGCATGCCGTCGCCGGCGATAGCGGAAATCTCGTGGATGTTCTCCGCGCCCATCTCGGCCAGCGCGGCGCGACAGGCGGCGATATCATCGGGCAACGCGGCATCGCATTTGCTCAGCGCGACCACGATCTGCTTGTCCGCCAGGCCGCCGCCATAGGCCGCGAGTTCCTCGCAAATCGTGCGATAGGCCTCGGTCACGCCGTCGGGACCCGCCGTCACGTCCACGAGGTGGAGGAGCACGCGGCAGCGTTCCACATGGCCGAGGAACCGGTCGCCCAGCCCCTTGCCGTCATGTGCACCCTCGATCAGCCCGGGAATATCGGCCATCACGAAGGCCCGATCATCGCTTTCGACGACGCCGAGCCCGGGATAGAGCGTGGTAAACGGATAATCCGCGATCTTTGGCTGCGCCGCACTGACGACCGATAACAGGGTCGATTTCCCGGCGTTGGGCAGCCCCACAAGACCGGCGTCCGCGATCAGTTTCAGGCGCAGCCAGACCCACATTTCCTGGGCCTCGCCACCGGTATCGGCGCGGCGCGGTGCCTGATTGGTCGAGCTCTTGAAATGAATATTGCCGCGCCCGCCCTGACCGCCCTCAAGCAGGGTGACCTGTTCGCCGGCCTTCGTCAGGTCGGCGATGAGGGTTTCGCCGTCCTCGGCAAAAACCTGGGTCCCGACCGGCAGTTCGAGGACCGAATCCTTGCCGCCGGCGCCATAGCGCGCCTTGCCCATGCCGTCGGTGCCGCGATCGGCCTTGAAATGCTGGCGATAGCGATAGTCGATCAGGGTGTTCAGACCATCGACGCAGACCGCGATCACATCGCCGCCACGCCCGCCGTCGCCGCCATCGGGTCCCCCACGGGGCACGTTCGCCTCACGCCGGAAGCTGACACAGCCATTGCCGCCGTCGCCGGAGCGCAGATACACCTTTGCCTGATCGAGAAATTTCATGATCCGGTCTCTAAACGTAAAACGGGGAGATCGGCTAGCCAATCTCCCCGAAAAATACAGTCTCGCGGCGGACCCTTAGGCCGGCGGAACCACCGACACGAAGTTCCGGCCGCCACGCTTGCGCGTGAACTCGACCTTTCCTTCGCTCATCGCGAAGATGGTGTGGTCCTTGCCGATGCCGACATTTTCGCCGGGATGAAACTTGGTGCCGCGCTGGCGGATGATGATGTTGCCCGGAATGACCGCTTCGCCGCCATACTTCTTGACGCCGAGCCGACGGCCCGCTGAATCGCGGCCGTTGCGTGAGCTGCCACCTGCCTTTTTATGTGCCATCTCTGATTACTCCTTGTCCGCAGCCGGCTTCTTGGCCGCAGGTTTCTTCGCGGCCGGCTTTTTGGCCGCAGGTTTCTTCGCCGTGCTGGACGCGGCCTTCTTGGCGGCCGGCTTCTTTGCAGCAGGCTTCTTCGCGGCGGGTTTCGCCTCCGCAGCCGGTGCTGCCTCTGCCGGCGCGTCCTCGGTCTTCGGCGCGGCTTTCGGGGCCGCCTTGGCGGCTTTCTTCGCCGGCGCCTTCGCCTTGCCCGTCACGTCGACGATGCGCAGGACCGTGAGATCCTGGCGATGCCCGTGAGTACGCTGATAGCCCTGGCGGCGCTTTTTCTTGAACACCACGATCTTCTTGCCGCGGGTCTGCTCGACCAGCTCGGCGGTGACGGCGGCCCCCTCGACGATCGGCGTGCCGACCTGGGTTTCCTTGCCGTCGTCGAGCATCAGCACCGGTGCGATTGCCAGGGTGCTGCCGGCCTCGCCTTCGAGCTTCTCGACGGTGATCACATCACCATTGGCGACGCGATACTGCTTCCCGCCGGTTTGAATGACTGCGTACATATTCGCATCCGTTGTGTCGCGGCCATCGCGCCACGCCGAAGCGCGGTCCTACGAGTGCCGAATGTTCCAGCAAAAACAACGCGGACCGCGAATAAATCCGGCGGCCCGTCAATTGCGGGCGGACTATACGCCGCCAGCGCCGCGTGTCAACCGCCCAACGCGCGCGGAAACGTCTTAAAATCCCCCACCCACAGCGGGTTGCAGGTTTATCACCGGGTGGGGTAGAAACCCTGCGCCTGCACACAGAGCAGGCCCGTTTCTGATATCACGAACGATATCCGGAAATCGGCGGAGGGGTGCCGGAGTGGTTGAACGGGGCAGTCTCGAAAACTGTTGAGCGTGCAAGCGTTCCGAGAGTTCGAATCTCTCTCCCTCCGCCAACTTTTCTTCTCGAGATATCGGTCACTTCTGGTCTCCCGAAGTATTATCACAACCTATTGTAATAACTGAACGAATTCCGGTCAGGGCGCCAAGGTACAGGCGGGCCTTAGATCTGGATAACGGCAACATCTCCCGGAGCTCAGGCGTGCCGGAACGTCGGAGGCTGGCGGCGCGGCTGCAGGCCCCGGTATCGAGGCATCCCGCAGCGAGATACTTATGGGGCGGATAAAGCAATTGTATTGGCATGCCCGTGGTCACCTGCCTATCGTGAAGTCAAATATTTGACGAAATGCTGCCGGCGTTTCCGCTTGCGCAAATGCCGATGTCCGAATTCGGACTGATCAGGTCGAATCCAGGGAGAAAATTCATGACCCAACGTATCTCCGGTCTTACGGACGAAGAAGCCGATGTGCTGGACCACGAAGTGCTGGATGCCTGTGCGCTTCTTCTGGGGCGGTCGGCGAACTCGACGCGGGTGCTGCTCAAGCACAGCCCCTATGTGTCACGCTGGTTCATCGGCCTCGTCGCATCCCTGCGTCAGCCTGGTTTGGGCGCCACCACCGAGCCGCGCCTGCGCGCGCTGGCATCGATCAAGACGTCGATGACCAACGAGTGCAACTACTGCACGTCGCATACGTCGCTCTATGGTGAAGCGCTGGGCCTGACAGAAAAAGAGCTCGAGGAAATGACGACGGATGCCTGGAAAACCAGCGCGACCTTCAGCGAACGGGACAAAGCGACAATCGCCTGGGCCGAGGCGAACACCCTCAACACGGCCAAGCAGGACTCGAAGCTCTTTGCCGAGATGAAGCGTCTGTTTACGGAGGCCGAGATCGTCGAAATCACGATGTGTTCGGGCCTTTTCAACCTGTTGAACCGTTTCAACGACAGTTTGTGGGTCGAGCTCGAGCCGGCGGATTACAACCGCCGGCAGGGACGCGCCGTATCGGGCCTGACAATCGACGATATCGAAGCCTATGCCGGACGGTTTCCTGCCGTCGGTCAGGCATCACGCCGACAGGCAGCCGAATAGACGCGCGACCTGAAAGGACTGACCGATGGCGGATAAACCGGCAAACAAGCTGCGCGTGGCGGCGGTCGATGTAAGCCACTGGCATGCACGCTACGATTCAGCATGGTTGCCGACATTCCGCGATCTCGGCGCGACCTTTGTGGGCATGTCGGATCCCAAGCAGGAAGTTGCTGCGGCCCGGGCCGAAGAATTTGGCGGCGAGGTGTTTTCCGACTATCGCGAGATGATCCACAAGACGAAGCCGGATTTCGTCGTCGCCATGGGGCGGCATGTCGATATGCCCGAGCGGTTCCACTTCCTCGTCGACGAGGGCGTGCCGTTTCTCATGGAAAAACCATGGGGCACCGACGCGAAAACGGTCAATGAGATGGTGGAGAAATCCGAGCGCAAGGGCGCGTGGACCGGGATTCCCTATTCATCCCGCTACAACAGCTTTACCCTCAAGGCGCGGGAGATGATCGAGGCCGAAGAGTTCGGCACCATCTCGCACATGCAGTATCGCAGCATGCGGCCGCGCCAGCTTCGCTACGCGCCCTGGGACAGCGAATGGATGTATGATCGCCAGGCGGCCGGCGGCGGTGTCATGATCAACATCGGCAGCCACGGGTTCGACCTTGCCCGCCACCTCACGGGCGAAGAGCCTGACGTTCTCTCTGCGGTGATCAGCAACCATGTCGATGGGCGCGACGTCGAAGAATACGCGCTGGCGACGATGCGCACGCCGAGCGGCATCATCTTCAACAATGAAATGGGCTACCTGATGCCGGCCTGGCCGGGCCTTGCCACATGGCCCAAAAACAGCGGCGAGCAGGAAATGAAAGTGGTCGGGGACAAGGCGATCCTGCGCCTGTTCGGCGGCGGGCTACAAATTCTCAAGCCCGACCATGAAGAGTTCGTCGAGAGCTTGCCGCCGTACCAGATCGGGGCACAGGCCCTGGCCAGAGATTACCTGGAAGCGTTTGCCCGGGGCGACGGCCCGCCGGTGCCGCCGCGCGCCGCCGCGCGGACCATGGACCTCATCCAGGACGCCTACCGCCTCGCGGGCCGTGACTGACGGCGCACGACAGGCGTGACATCAGACGATATGCGTCGTCAGATCGCCGATCCGGCTGCACGATGCAACCACCTCGTCCCCGGGTTTGAGGAACCATTCCTGCGGGTCGGGCTTATGTGCATGGGCCACGCCTTCAGGCGTGCCCGAGGCGATGACGTCGCCCGGCTCGAGTTCCAGCATCGACCAGAATGAGATCATCTCGGCGAAGCTGAAGATCATGTCCTCGCAGGTGGAACTCTGGCGTGGCTCGCCATTGACGGTCAGCGACAGGTCGAGTGTCTGGGGGTCGGGTATTTCGTCGGCGGTGACGATCCACGGCCCAAGCGGCCCTGCGCCGGGAAAGTTTTTTCCGATCATCATCATGCGGTTCTTCATTTCCTGGAATTGCCAGGCACGCGCCGAAAGGTCGTTGAACATCGTGTAACCGAACACGGTGTCGAGCGCATCGGCTTCGCTGATATTGTGGGCCCGCGCGCCGAGGACCACCGCGATCTCGACTTCGTAGTCCAGCGTGTCGAGACCATCCGGCCGCTTGACCTCCGCATTGTCGCCGACGAGGCTCGCACGAATCTTGGTGAAACCCGATGGTATCTCGCGCTGTCCGGTCGCGTCGTCGCCGCGTGCCGCCCAGCTTTTCGCACTCTCGGCGTCATGCCGGCCAAAATTTCGTCCGGCGCACAGCACCGTATGCGGCGTACATGGCAATGCCCATCGGCCACTGTCCGGCGCGTGGTACCAGGTATCCTCCCCGTCGCGCCTGGCGCGCTCGATGAGCGCATAGGTACGTTCCAAAAGGTCATTGCCACCGGCGATCAGGCACAGGATCAGGCCCGCGGCCGGATCTCCGAACGCCTCGGCGGCACGGGTCAGGTCGAGCACATGTACCCCGTCATCTCGATCAACGAGAACGCCGGTCGACACATCACCGTTTGCTGCTCCAAATCTGCCAATCTTCATGATGTTCTCTCGTTCTGTTCTGGTTCAGGAATCTGGGTAGTCTGCGATTTCGGTCGGCGTCGGAACGACAGCAGGAGCAGCAGCAAGGCAACAGCCAGGAAGGTTGCGCTCATGGGCCGGGTCACGAAGGTCGTCAGGTCGCCGCCGGAGATCAGCAACGCACGCCTCGCGAACTCCTCGATCATCGGGCCGAGGATGAAGCCCAGGATGAGTGGTGCCGGCTCGAATTTCATCAGCCGCATGCCATAGCCGATAACACCGAACAGGGCGGCCAGCAGAAGGTCCGTGGGCGATGATCGAATGCTGTACACACCCATACAGATGAACAGCAGGATCGCGGGATACAGGAATCGCTGAGGCACGCGCAGAAACCAAACCCAGACGCCGATCAGCGGCACATTGAGGATCAGCAACAGCAGATTGCCGATCCAGAAACTGGCGATCAGGCCCCAGAAAAGTTCCGGCTCGTTGGTAACGACGCCGGGCCCGGGCGTGATGCCGAAGATCAGCAGCGCACCGAGCAGCAGCGCCATCACCGGATCGCCGGGCACACCAAGGGTCAGGGTCGGTACGAATGCGGTTTGCGCGGCGGCGTTGTTGGCGCTCTCGGGGGCCGTGACGCCCTCTACGGCCCCTTTCCCGAACTTCTCGGGGTACCGCGATATACGCTTCTCCACGCCATAGGCAACGAACGACGCGATCGCCGTACCGGCACCGGGGAGCGCGCCGAAAATCGACCCGACGATCGTGCCGCGAAAGATCGGCCACCCGCTGGTCCGCATTTCCTCGCCTGTCGGAATCAGCGACCGGAGCGTGATGCGCTGGGTGACGATACCGCCACCGTCGGTGCGGCTGATATTTGCAATCACTTCTGAAATGCCGAACAGGCCCACGGCAAGCGGCACGAGACCGACGCCATCATAAATGTCGGGGAAATCGAAGGTGAACCGCAGCACGGCGCTGTTGATGTCCGTGCCGACCAGACCAAGCAGCAGTCCGACAAACACCATCGCCAGACCCTTGACCGGTGATCCGCTCGAAATGGTCGAGGCGGCGATCAGACCAAGCACGATAATCGCAAAGAATTCCGCCGGGCCAAACGCCAGCGCCATGCGGGCGAGCGGCGGCGCGAAACCGGCGATGACGATGACGGCAACGCAGCCACCGAAGAAAGACGCGACTGTCGTCAAGAATAGTGCTGGTCCAGGACGCCCGTTCTGGGCCATCGGATAGCCGTCGAGCGACGTCACGGCAGCGGATGCTGTTCCCGGCAGCCGCAACAGGATTGCGGCAATCGAACCGCCATACTGGGTGCCATAGTGAATGCCGGCCAGCATGATCAATGCCGACATCGGCGACAGATTGAATGTCAACGGAAGCAGCATCGCGATCGCGGCAAGTGGCCCGACGCCAGGCAACACGCCGATTGCCATCCCGGCGGTTACACCGAGGGCACAGAACAGCAGCGCTTCGAAAGACAGGGCGACAGAAAAACCGAGCGCCAGATTATCGATCAACTCCATCCCATCACCCCGGCAGCAACGGAATCGGCATGCCAAGCCCCTCGATGAACAGGACGTAGATGAGTGCCGACAGGACGACAAAAAGTCCGAGCAGGGTGCGTACCCGCAATGGACGCCCGGCGAGGTTGGACGCAAGAATCAGCGCGGCGGTCGCGATGAGCAACCCAAGGGGACGCAGGCAAATTGCAAAGGCAACCACGCCGCCGGCACCAGCCAGCACTGATCGAATTTCCGGTTTGTCGAGAGGCTCATCGGCGCCAACGATTGACCGGATCACCAGAATCCCGCCACACGCAGCGATCAAAAACGAAATAACAGACGGAAAGAAACCGGGCCCCATCCGGCTCAGCGCACCAAACCTGTAATGGCTGCTTTCCCAAAGGGCAAACAGCCCGAGCGTCAGGAGAGAAAGTCCGCTGACGACGTCGCGACGTTTGAGAAATGCAAGCATCACGCTCCTGCGCCTGAAATGGGTGTGAGTTCCAGTTTACACATCAATCGCGATCGCCGGCCGGATCTCGCGACCCGGCCGGCTCGACGCGGATTGATCAACTCGGCGGCTTGATGCCGGCCGCCTTGATGACGCGGTCATAATAGACTCGCGATCCTTCGAGCTGGGCGGCCGCCTCTTCCGGCGTGCCGCCACCAATACGCAGCCCCAGTCGCACGGCTTCCGCCTGAATGGACGGTTCGCTCAGGACCGCGTTCGCTTCCTTGTTGAGGCGATCGATCACCGCCTGCGGCGTTCCGGCGGGCGCCATGATGCCAATGAAGGTCTTGAGCACGATATCGGGGAATCCGAGCTCGGCCGTCGTCGGCACGTCCGGGAGTTGCGGTGCGCGCTGCGGCCCGAGAATGGCAAGCGCACGTAGCGTGCCTGCCTTCACATGTGGTGCCGAAGTCACGATACCGTCGACCGTCACGGGAACATGGCCACCGATGACGTCCTTGATCGACGCGCCGCTGCCGCGATAGCTGATGTTGACGAACTTGCTGCCCGCCACCTGGTTCATTTGTTCCAGCGCAACATGGTAGGGCGATCCGACGCCGGGCAGCGCGATATTGACCGTCTTCGACGTATCTTTGCCCATGTCGATCAGGTCCTGCAGGGTTTTTGCCGGATGATCCTTGTGTACGGCCACGAGACCCAGCGCGTCACCGAGGAAGATGACCGGCACAAGATCTTTTTTCTCGTCATATGGCAGTTCGCCACGCAACGGGGGATTGATGGCAAGCTGGGTCACACCGGTGAGCAGCTTGTAGCCGTCGGGTGCGGCTCCCACGACCTCGCGCGTGGCGATGATCGTCGCACCGCCGGGCCGGTTTTCAACAATAATGGGTTGTCCGAGGCGTTCGCCGACTTTGCCTGTGACGAGCCGCGGGAACACGTCTGCGACGCCACCCGGCGGGAACGGAACGATCAGAGTGATTGGTTTGCTCGGCCAATCATCGGCGTGAGCCACCCCTGTCAGCATGAGGCCGGCGATACCGACGGCCGTAGCAAGTATCCTGTTTAAACGCATGGATTCCTCCCTTATGGCCCCTCCATGGGGCTGTCAAATGGCGGATAGAATTCGCGCCGTCGTCGCATCCGCCTTATCGAGGCGACGGTGCCTTCTCTCCGGTTTCGATGGGTTCACCGGTGAAATCATAGTCACGCTCTGCGGACTGTGGGCTGACGTAGCCGAGCGCCACATCGCGCGCGACACTGGCGCGTTCGCGGCCCGCCGCAGGCCCGTATCCGCCGCCGCCGCCAAAATACAGACGCACCCGGTCTCCGGCTGCGAGGTCAATCTCGCCTTTCTTGACCACACGCGGTGCCTCGCCGGTGCGCTCGACAATGGCTTCGCCCGTCGCGCCGCTGGCGCCACCGCCAAGGCCCCACGGAGCGCAAAGGGTGCGGTCAAAATTCAGACTGACGCGGCATGGCACGAGCGTGGTGTAGGTTTTCTCAGTCCCAAGGCCGCCGCGGTACGTGCCGGCTCCACCGGAGTCGGGGCGGAGTGCGAATCGATCGAGCCGCAACGGATACTTGGCCTCCTGGAGTTCGGCCGGCACATTCAGCGTATCGCCATGGACATAGGTCTTGAACGGCCCGGGGCCGTCGCGATCATGAAGTGCACCCCAACCGCCGAGCGATGTATCCTGGGTCTTGAAGGTTTCGCCCGTTACCGGGTCAATGCCGGTGAACATGTGGCCGCCAATATCCGCGTGATGGCCCGCTGCCACCTTATCCGGCAAGGCCGCACCCATGGCATTGATGATCGTGTCGATCAGGGTCGAAAGCGGTGCGTTGTAGCGCCCCATCGCCGCACCTGGTGCAGCGCTGAGGAACTTGCCATCCGGTAGCAGGACATCGACCGGCCGATAGAACCCGTCATTGGCACCTTCGTCGGGATTGACGAGGAAATTGAACGCCATTCGCGCTGCGGTAATGCCCCCGCCGTTGCGGCCCGAATTGAAGGGGCCGCGAACCTGTTCGCTGACCTGCGAATAATCAACGGTCAGTTTGCCCCCCGAAACGATGACGGTGACAGGCATGCGGATGGGCGTCACAAGATCGTTCCCGTCATTGTCGATGAAGGCTTCGGCCGAGTAGGTGCCGTCCGGGATTCCCTCGATGAAGGTCCGCGCGGCGCGCTCGGACTGCTCCCAGATGATTTCGACAACCTGGTGAATCGTCGTCGCCCCATACTCCGCAACCATTTCCTCGAACAGATCGCGGCCCATCAGACAGCCGGCGATCTGGGAATCGATATCGCCGAGAACGACGGCGGGAAAGCGCGTATTGCTCTCGATCACCCGGAAAATTTCAGGCACCGGTTCCCCTTTCCGCCATAACTTGAGCGTGCGGAACTGGATGCCTTCCTGGTAGATATCGGTGCCCTGCAAAGAGGTAAAAGAACCGATCGTGCGGCCACCAACATCCGCCCAATGCACGACAATCGCCATGAAACCCAGAATTCGATCGTGTCCATCGGGCGCAAAGATCGGTGTGTACATCGCAACATTGTTGAGATGCTGGCCGAGCACGCCGGAATGGTTGCAAATGACAATATCCCCGCGCTCGAACCCGTCGAGGCCGTACAATTCAAGCCCGTCGCGCACCGCGAGACCGAGCAGGTTCGCCGAGAATACGGGAATGCCGCCGCATCCCTGGACCATCAGCCGACCGTCACAGTCGACCACGCCGACAGCGAAATCCTTATACTCGTAGATCAGCGGACTGTAGGCCGTGCGGACAATATTGGTTTCGATCTGCTCGACGATCGAAGTCATCTTTTTGCGGATGACCTCGGTCGTAATCGGATCAATATCTTGGCTGAGCGTGTCCATGATCAAGCGGGAACACGTGAGAAGGTTTGCTCGGAAGCAGAACCGGCAACGGTCTGGGGCGCGGCCACGGTGATGCGAATTTCACCCACGGGACCGATTTTGAACGTGTCATCGACACCTATGAAGGTCGTCGTTCCATATTCCTCGATCAGTAATGGCCCGACGCCTTGGTGCCCCACCGGCAACGTATCACGCTCCACAGTGCTGACATCAATGCGACCATGGCCGGGCTGATACACCGACCGCTGGCGTGACGCGGCGACGGCACCCGCAGACATGTCCGGCGACGCGAGGACCGGCTGAATTTCACGTGCGCTGAGAGTCAGGCGGAGGCCGACAAATTCGATCGCCGAGATCGAATCGGCGTGCCCATGTCTGACGCGGTAGGCTTCGTCGAATGCCGCGCGCACGCTCTCGACGGTCGAGCCCTGCGGCAGTTCGATACGCACGGTATGCTGCTGACCGAAATAACGTATTTCCGCATGTCGAATTTCCGCCGTCGCCTCGACACCGAAATCGAGGCGCAGCGCGTCGGACAGTTCTTCTGCCATGGCGGTGAAGACGCGGTTCGTTCGCGTGAGCGCATCTTCGTTCACAATGTCGACGAAGGTCCGCACCGTCTCCTGCTGGACGTCGGCCATCAGCATGCCGAAGGCGGAAAAATTGCTCGGATGACGCGGCACAATGATCGAAGGAATATGCAGTTGGCGGGCAAGGTCGACGGCGTGCATTGGACCGCCACCGCCATAGACCAGCAGCGTACATTTTCGCGGGTCGTGGCCGCGTTCGGTCGTCACCCGGCGAATCGCGTTCGCCATTTCGACATTTGCCAGTTCAAGAATACCCGCCGCAGCGCGCATCTCGCCCTCTTCGCCACTGTAGCCGAGGGGTTCCGCGATGTTGCTGCGAATCGATTCGAGCGCAGCATCGGCATTCAGAGCAAGGTCGCCGGCGAGTTCGCCATTTGGGTCAATGCGGCCGAGCACAATATTGGCATCGGTGACGGTCGGCTCCGTGCCGCCGCGCCCAAAAGCGACCGGGCCCGGTTCCGAGCCGGCGCTCTGCGGCCCGACATGCAGCCGTCCGACATCATCGATGCGGGCGATCGACCCGCCGCCAGCACCGACCTCGACGATATCCACGATATTGCTGCGAACGGGAAATCCATTCGCATAGCCGCCGACATAGTAGACGGTATTGACGTCAAATCGCCCGCCGAGAAGCATGGCCGCCTTGGCAGTCGTGCCGCCCATGTCAAAGGCGATGACACGATCAAGATCGAGCGCGTGGGCGTAAGCGGCTGCGCCCACCAAGCCGCCGACCGGACCGGATTCAACGAGATCGATAGGTGCCTTGACTGCTTGGCGCGGCGACAATGCACCGCCCGAGGAACTCATCAGACGCAGTTTATTTGCATACCCGCGCGCCTTGAGGTCATGCTCCAGCTTGGCGATATATCGTGCCGCGGTAGGGCCGACGAAGGCGTTTGCGGCAGCGGTGGCCGTACGCTCATATTCATACCATTCGCGCGACAGATCGCTGCCGCAGGTCACGAACAAATCCGGGTACCAGCGTCGCAAGCACATCACTGCCTGCTCTTCATGCTCCGGATTGCGGTAACTGTTCAGGAAAGACACGGCCACGGTCTCGATGCCGCGTGCGACGATCGAATCAGCCAGCGATCTGAGCCCCGCCTCATCAAGCGGTGTGACAACCTTACCCTGACCGTCGATCCTTTCGTCGACTTCGAACCGTAGGTCGCGGGAAATCAGCGGCTCGTCGCGCCGGTAGCGCAAGTTGAACGGATCGGCACGGTTCCCGCGGCCGATCTCCAGAACATCGCGAAAGCCGGAAGTCGTGATCAACGCCGTCGCCGCGCCACGGCGTTGAATCAGTGCGTTGATGATCAAGGTTGTACCGTGCTTGAACACGGCGCAATCGGCCAAATCGACGCCAGATGATTTCGCCGACTGGTCGAAGGAATCAATATAATCGTCGTAGGTCGTGAGCGCCTTGGCGATGACGAAGCGCTGCGCGTCAACATCATACGCCGCAATGTCGGTGAATGTGCCGCCGATATCGACAGCAACCAGTACGGGCATGCATTCCTCTCCGGATGGCGTATTTGTTCGCCTTCAATCACGGTAGGAAGATGGTCGATTGGCGGCCAATACAATCGCCTTATGTGCCCCATAGGAAGGGCGGCGCCGTCGAAGAGCCCTAGATTTCGTGCGCCTCCTGCAGGCTCGCGGCCGGCCATGTGTGATCTGCGATGAGCTGACGCGTTTTATCGCGCAGGAACTGCTCAAGTTCCACGAAGGCGCTCAGCACGACATACTCGCGCCGGACCGCAAGCGCTCGCGTGACGTTCAGGCCCGGCACCGGCATCGATACCAGGTCACCGGACAACAGCTCCGGTCCGTAGTTCGAGGGCGGACCGACGCAGAAACCGATACGGTTGAGCAGTACCTCGCGTGTCATCGGCACCGAGTTGATCACCACCGGTTGGCGCTTTGGCAGGCCAGCTTGTTCGAACAAGGCGTTAATCGCCGTGTCGGCATCAGCCTTCATATAAGCTGTGGTGGTGAATTGCAGTTCGGCGAAATCATCAATTGACAGCGGGCTTCCATCCACCTTGTCATCCAACGCACGGATCATGTGGACATCCTCGAGAAGCAAGGGCGTGATGATGAGGTTCCTGTCTGGTGGCGGGTTGGACAGAATGGCCACATCGACCTCGCCATCGAGAATTTGGCTTTGCAACGCCTCGCTCGATGCAACACTGAATTCGAGGCTCAGATGTGGGTGGGAGGTGCAGAATTCTCCGACCAGCAACGGGCACAGGAACCGGGATGGTGATCCGTTGAGGCCCACGACGATATTTCGGGGGGTCTTGTCGTCGACACTCTCGCTGATGGCGCGCCGCGCATTGTCGAGCGCCTCGAATACCACTTCGCATTGTTCAAGAAGTTTGGCGCCGGTTTCAGTGAGGGTAACGCCCTGGCCGTGGCGGATGAGCAGCGCGTGACCTAGTTCCTCTTCCAACAGTCGCAACTGACGGCTTAGCGCGGGCTGGCTGATACGCAAATGGTTTGCAGCCTTGCTAATGCTGCACTGTTCCGCGATCGCCGTAAAATAACGGAGCCGTCGGAAGTCCATCTTGCGAGTCCTCCCTCTGGCGTCCCTGCAAGCAGGAGCCGAGATCGTCAGCCTTTCTCGATTGCCCGCATGGTACGCCCGAGCATAGTAGGCACACTGTGTTGCCCAATGCCATAGCGGCTTATTGCGGCAGCAAACAGAAGCCTGAAAGCCGCCGCACACCACGCAACGGTGGCGTCGAGGGTCGCATTCTGGTCGGTGACGGTGCTCCGGAGATTACCCGACAAACAGACACTCTTTCGGTCGACCAGAGCCCGTCACGCCATCCGATCAATCGTCCGACGGCTCGGGAAAGGATTCGGGCCAGGTGTCGAGCAGATTCTGTAGATAGCCACGAACGTCTTCGGGGTTTGTCCGGATCGACCCCTTCATCGTTTTCACGTCACTCTCATGGATATCGATGTGGAGTGAATCGGCTATCCGGTTGTTCATGTTGAAAACACCGCAAACCAGTGTGAGCTCGAGAATCTCGGGCTCGGTAAAGAGCGACTGAAGCTGCTCGAACACATCCTTGCGGTACTTCGCCGTATTCCGCGTCATATGTTCGGCCCACAGAACGGCGGTCCGTTGACGCGGCGTCAGGCACGCGGCTGTCATGTAGTCGTCAGACTCGATTGCCTGAAACTGTTCTTCTGTAATTCCCGTCCCTTGACCAAGCGACGTATTGTGCTCAATTCAATGCTGGCACCCGTTGATAAGGCTGGTCTTGATGACCACCATCTCCTTGATCCGGGTCGAGAGAATTCCGCCGGCCCCCTCGCGCTGTATGACCATCGGATTGAACATCAGGAATTTGCTCACCTCGGGAAGGTGGGCAAATACTCTGACCAGCGTATTCACGCGTCCGACGGACCGTTTGATGTACTCGTAGCGTTCCGCCAATGGGCCGGTAAAACTGTCTATATCGACAAGACTCAAACGCGCCATTTCAGTTTCCTTTTCGAGATTTTCCATTCCGCCCGATCCGGTCGAAGCCGGCCTGGGCTCACCGTAAATTTCCGGGCCTAGGCATCCAGATCGCGCATCGTCCAGGCCAGCATTTTGGCATCACCGTTGCAAACCAGATCCTCACGAGGGTCACCCTCGTCGGCGTAAACATAGTCCCAGACTTCGAGCTTTTCATCGCCCACGGAGACATCCCCCTCGATCAGCAGCGCCGCAAGGAAGGCCGGCTTGATCCGCTCTCCGGCCTTCAGGCGGACCGCCTCGACAAGGAGCTGTCCGAGGCCACGATCGACCAGGGTCTTGAATTCGCCGCCGCCGGGCTCCGATCGCCAGGGAATTTCTTCCTGCAGGACCAGCTTGTAGAATTTTTCCTCGGAGAGATTTTCGACCTCGGAATGATGGTTGCTGCCCTGAAATGCCGACAGCAGCCAGCACCCTTCCGGATACTCGATCGGGCCATGCGGTTCGTTGCTCGGGCCCACCAGGACATCGAGCGGCCGAAGCGTGACGCCATCCACAATGGCACGGTTCCGCACCACCGTGGCGGCATGCATTCCGGCATGCACATGGCGCGGTTCGGTCGAGCCGACCGGATAGTTGACCATGCGCATGGACAGGCCGGTGTCCTGATTGTCATAGAGCGTCCGGGTCTTGCAGGGCCAGTTGTCGACGTTGACACGGTCTTGCCACGGAACACTCTCGAAGCGGACGATATTCATGCTTTTCCCCTTTTCTTGGTAAAAACTCGCGATGTAACGGACCGTCAGCCCCCCAGGGCGAAGGCACCGGCATGGTCGGTTATGAATTCCTCAAGCGTGCGCGCCGGGTGACCCGCAATCTCTTGCGTTACGTTCGTGACGTAGGAATAGGCGCCGTTGGCGGCGAAGCCGATCATCTTCACCTGATGCTCGATCAGCCAGGACGGCAGGCCGCGTTTCGTGACGATATCTTCCCAGACCTCGACATCGACCATCTCGTAGCGGATGGCCCGGCCCAGCACCCGGCTGAAGGTCTCCGCGACATCGTCGAGGCTCACGGCGGCGCCGGTCTGGTAGTAACCCTCGCCGTCATGTCGGCCGTCCTGGGCGAGCACCGTCGCGGCCAGGTCGGCCACGTCGCGCGGGTCGGTCATGCTCATGGTCACATCGCGCGGGATCGCGCTGGTGAACACATCGCCGTCCTTCAGCCCCGCCGCGAGGTAATGCAGGTTGGTCATGTAGAAATTCGGCCGCAGGAATGTGTAGCGCAGGCCGCACGCCGCGATCTTCGCTTCCAACGCCTTGTGAGCCTCCGGTATCGGCGCGGGTGAATCGACATTGCCTGAGAGTTTCACAATGCGTTCGCATCCCGCGGCTACAGCTGCCTCGATCGCATTGGCCTGCTGCTGTTCGAGAATCGGACTGTGACCCGAGTTCAGGTACAGCGTGTGGACGCCCGCGAGCGCCCGGTCGTAGGACGCGCGGTTGTCGAGGTCTGCCTCGACCAGTTCGGCTTCCGGCCCAAGGGCCCGGCGCGCCTTTTCCACATCGCGCACCAGATAGCGAACATCGAGCCCGAGCGCCGCCAGCCGCGGCGCCAAAAGCCGGCCTGTGACTCCGGTCACGCCGGTCACGGCGATCAAAGATCCGGACATTGCGTTGCCCTCGCTGGAAGCGGCTAGGAAAGATGCTTCTGGAAGAACGCGACAAGCGGCCCCAGGAGCGCCGGGTCCGACCGGTCGGCCTGTGCCACATGGACGATCTCGATGGCGCCGCCCGCCTTGCGGTAATTCTCGGCGAAACGCTCGGGCTCGTTGAGGTCGAGGGGCGAGTCCGGATCGCGATAGTCGTGTACCGGGTCCGGCGTTCCCTGGAACCATATGGCCGGCAATGTCTCGACAGCCTCGCCGCGCTCAAGTGCCAGCATCGGATTGGCCTCTTCCATGTTGGCTTCCGTCACCCAATAGGTGTCGTGGCGCTCCGGCAGGTCGGCGACCCAGCCCGGCGGGTCACCCGCGGCGCGCAGCGACATGACGCGCCGGTAGCGCGACAGGGGGTTGATCACCGGCCACATCACACCGACGCAGCACACGCTTGCATCGACATCGGGCGCATCGGGTTCAAGCGCAAGCGCGCCATAGCGCGGCTCGTTCGGGCGCATCGCCGCCAGCATCGCGAGATGGCCCCCGCTGGACTGGCCCAGAATGCCGATCCGGCCGGCGTCGAGACGCAACGCGCCGGCGTGGGCCTTCAGCCAGCGCACGGCATAATTGATGTCCTCCAGCGACGACGGATAGGTATCGGCCGCCTGGCGAAAATCCAGCGCCGCGGAAGCCATGCCGGCCCTGGCAAAGACCTCGCCGCGGACGCCGCACTCTTCGGGTCCGCCCTTGCACCAGCAGCCCCCATGCATATCGAGAATGGCCGGGAACGGACCCTCACCCTCAGGGCGGATCAACCGCACGACCATGGGTCGGTCGCCGTGGCGATAAATCTCGATATCCTCGGTGGTAACGGACGGCAGGTCGGTGATGGTCATGATCTCGTTCCCCAATTTTTTTTCGGCCTCCGGCCTTTCGACCGATCCTAGCCGGATGGGATGCCAATCAAAAGGCCCCCACCAACCCCGATAATCCGGTCACAATGGAAACATACGATGCCTCTAATACTCCCCCGGATACCGGGTTCAAGTTCGTCATCAGACGAAATGCAATTACACGAGTCCGTTACTTCGATGCCTGCGAGTGGTAATCTCGTAGACAGTTCCGCATTCTGGGAGATGCACGGCATCTATTTGCCGAAGACGAACAACAATGAACGAAATATTCTCTGGGAGGAGATACGTATGTCATCGAAATTGACTGTCACGACGATTCTATCGGGCACACTCGTTGCCGCCGGACTGGCTTTTGCCTCGTCGGCATCGGCGCAAACCGAAGTCCTGATCAACAACTACCTGCCGCCCAAGCACCCGTTCCAGACGCAGATCGTTGCGCCCTGGGTCGAGGATGTCGCCAAGGCCACCAACGGCGCGGTCGTGCCGAAGCTGTCGGCCGCCGCTGTCGGTCCGCCCCCGAAGAACTGGCAGACCGTCACCAAGGGTGTCGCGGACGTCGTCGTTCTCGCCAACCTGTTCCAGCCGAAACGCATCCAGATGCCGCCGGTTGCGGAAATCCCGTTGAACTCGGGATCGTCCGAGAAAACTTCCGCGGCGCTGTGGAACACGCATGAAAAGTTTTTCGCCGCCGCCAACGAGTATGACGGCGCGGTGCTTCTGGGCTCTTTCTCGCTGACACCGAATGTCATCCACAGCGGGACCGGTCCGATCGTCACCCTCGATGACCTCAAGGGGTACAAGCTGCGTGCCTCACCGGGTGTCGCCACCAATGTCCTGAAGGAACTTGGTGCCGTGCCGGTCGCATCCGGGCCGTCGAAGATCTTCGGCCTGATTTCAAAGGGTGTCGTGGACGGTGTCGCGGTTCCGGCACACGGACTCCCGGCGTTCCGCATGCAACCCTACATCAAGGCCGTCACGACCTTCCCCGGCGGCATGTCGAACACGACATTCTCCCTGCTCATGAACAAGGACAAGTGGGACAGCCTGACCGCCGACCAGCAGGCCCAGGTGATGAGCGTTTCCGGCGCCTATGTTTCGGCCAAGGGGCCGGGCATGGACCGGATCGCCGACGGCGCTTTGAAAAAGCTGCAGGAAGACGGCGGCCAGGTGGTCGAAGCGGACGCGGAAGTCTTGGCGGTAATCCGTAAGTTCGCCGAGAAAATGGAAGCCGATTGGGTCGCAACGGCAAACGCCAAGGGAATCGACGGCGCCGCCGCGCTGGCCTTCTTCCGCGAACAGTTGAAGTAGCGAACGCCGCATCACGCCGATGCATGCGCAGCCGCCGCCGGGATTGAACCCGACGGCGGCTGATCCGCTGCCTTCAATCAAGAATTGGGTGATCTCTTGACCGCAGACCCCCTCGATATCAACGAAGACGCCCTGGCCGAGGACTACGCCGTCCCCGCCTCCAGGGCCGGCGGTTTCGCCTGGCCGATCCGCATCCTCACGGGCATCGCCGCCATCTTCATGGCATCTATTGCGGGCGTGACCTTTGTCGATGTGACGGGGCGTTACGTTTTTTCAAGCCCGATACCCGGCGGGGTCGAAATCATCGAATTCCTGCTCGGGCTTCTCATCTTCTCCGCCCTGCCGCTCGTTGTCGCGAAGGACGCCCACATCACCGTGGAGTTGTTCGACGGATTCATGAGCGAGGGCTTCAAGCGTGTCCGCGAGATTATCGTCCTTCTCGCCAACGCAGGCGTGTTGGGATTCATCACGTCCCGCATGTGGGCGACCGGGCGCGAGATGGCGGAGTATGACGAAATCTCACTCCACCTCCAGGTGGAGACAGCACCGCTTCTGTTTGCGCTCACGGCGCTCAGCGCGATGAGCGTACTCACACAGCTTTATATGGTCCGGATGCTTCTCGCCAAACGCGCGACCGGCGCGGGGGGAGACGGCTGATGGCGATTTCACTTGCCGGGTTCGGCGTCTTGCTGATCATCGCCTTTCTGGGTTTCCCGCTCGGCTTCTCCATGATTCTGGTCGGGTTCGCCGGGTTCGCCGTCATCCGCGGCACCGGTCCCGCGCTCGAGACCGTCAGCCAGCAGATCCTCGACCTCGCGCTCAACGCCAACTTCGTGACCCTGCCGCTGTTCGTCCTGATGGGGGTGTTCGTGTTCCGGGCGGCCCTGGCCGAGGATATCTACGAGGCGGCCCAATCCTGGCTGGGCAACAAGCGTGGCGGACTGGCGATGACCACGGTCGCGGCCTGCGCCGGCTTCGCGTCGATCTCGGGTTCGTCCGTGGCGACTGCCGCGACGATGGCGAAGGTCTCGATTCCGCCCATGCGCCGCTACGAATACAATGAGGGTTTCGCGGCCGGGTCGGTCGCGGCCGGCGGGACGATGGGCATTCTAATCCCGCCCTCGGCGGCGCTGATCATCTACGGCATCCTCACGGAACAAAGCATCGGCGATCTGTTCATCGCCGGGCTGATCCCGGGCCTGATCACGGTCCTGCTGTACATCGCGGTGATCTGGATCGTGGCCAGAATCTGGCCCCGTATGGCACCGCGCGCGGAGCGCGGTAGCTGGGCCGTGCGCTGGCGCACCCTGTCGAAGATCTGGGCTGTGCTGGTGCTGTTCCTGGCGATCATCGGCGGCATCTCCTTCGGCATCTTCACCCCGACCGAGGGCGGCGGGATCGGCGCCATCGGCGCGTTGCTGTTTGCCATGGCGCGGCGGCGCATGAACCTGCGCATCTTCTTTTTCGCGCTGGCCGAGGCGGCCGAGACGACGGCGATGATCTTCACCATCGCCTTCGGCGCGCTGATCCTGAACAATTTCGTCAATGTCGCAGGCCTGCCCAACGCGATCGTGACATTCATTCAGTCACTCGATATCGCGCCGATCACCGTCATTCTGGTGATCCTGGCCATCTACATCCTGCTTGGCACGATCATCGAGGGCCTTGCGATGATCTTCCTGACGGTGCCGGTTTTCGTGCCGGTGGTCGACGCCATGGGCTTTGACCTGATCTGGTTCGGTATTGTCATGGTGATGGTCGTCGAGATCAGCCTGATCACCCCGCCCATCGGGCTGAATGTTTTCGTGATCAAGTCGATGCTGCCCGACGTGCCGCTGGGCGCCATCTTCAAGGGCATCGTGCCATTCTTCGCCGCCGATATCGTCCGGCTTCTGGCGGTCGTGTTCCTGCCGGGCCTGGCACTCTGGTTGCCACGGCTCCTGGCCTAGATGGCCAGGGCTTCGATGATCGCGTCGGTCATCTCGGAACTGTTCGCCGTGCCACCGAGATCTCCGGTCCGCACAACACCCGCCGCGATCACGGTATAGACCGCCTGCTCGACCGCGCCGGCATATGCATCTTCGCCCAGATAGCGCAGCATCATCGCCGCACTCAGAATTGTCGCGCATGGATTGGCGATCCCCCGGCCCGCAATATCCGGCGCGGTGCCATGCACCGGCTCGAAATAGGCCCAGCGATCACCGATGCACGCCGACGCCGCAAGCCCGAGGCCCGCGGCGAGGCCCGCCGCGACATCGGACAGGATGTCGCCGAAGGCATTCGTCGCCAGGATGACGTCAAAGTGGCCCGGTTCGCGGACCATATCCATGGCACAGGCATCGATATTCCGGGTCTCATATTCGATATCCGGATAATCCCGCGCCACGGTGGCGCAGGCGTCGAGAAACAGCCCGTCCGTGAGCTTGAGCACGCCGATCTTGTGTACCGCGGTGACCCGCGCCGGCTTGTCGATGCCTGCGGCGGCGCGCGTACGTTGTCGCGCCGCCGCCTGCTCAAACGCCATACGCGCGGTCTTGAGAGACGCACCGCGGGTGATGACACGAACCGCGCAGGCCGCGTCGTCGCCGACCGGATATTCGATGCGGGTATAAAGCCCCTCGGTCACTTCGCGCACGACGACACAATCGATATCTGCGGCCGGAGACGCGATCCCGGCGAGCGTCCGGGACGGGCGGACACTGGCCCCGACTTCCAGCGCAATGCGCAGCTCCCCCAACGGGTCGCCTCCGTCCGGCGAAATTTCGGCAACGTCCATGGCGCCAAGGAATACCGCGTCGGCCTTTTTCGCAGCGGTCATCGTGGCGGCCGGCATGGAATGACCGCCTTCGAGAAACGTACCGTGGCCGGCCGGTTGCACATCATAGGCGAATGCAGGCCCGCCCGCCGCCGTGAGGGCATCGAGTACGCGGCGCGCGCAGTCGATCACCTCCGGCCCGATACCGTCTCCGGGCAGCAAACAAATCGTGTAGCTATCTGCCAATTCGCTTCCTCCGTTCACGTCCCGTCAGCGACGCCCAAACAATCGCGATGCACCCCTAGGCCAGGCCCTCTTTCTCGAGCAGCGCATCGGCTGTCGGTAGCTTTCCGCGGAAGGCCACATAGGCATCCTCGGGATCCATGGCGCCGCCGGATGAATAGATGTGGTCGTGGAGTTTGCGGGCCGTCTCGCCGTCAAATGGATCGCCCGCCTCGGTGAAGGCCCCGAACGCGTCGGCGTCGAGCACCCCCGACCACATGTAGGAATAGTAGCCCGCGGAGTATCCATCGCCCGAAAAAACATGGGCGAAATGCGGCGTCGCATGGCGCATGACAATCGCATCCGGCATGTCGAGACCGGCCAGTATTTCGGCCTGGAAGGCCACCGGGTCGACCTTCGCCGCCGCTCGCGCATCGAGCGCGTGGAACGCCATGTCCACCAGCGCCGATGACGTGAACTCCACATTTGCGAAGCCCTTGTTGAACTTCTCGGCCGCACGCAGTTTGTCCAGCAACGCCGCCGGCATGGCCTCGCCGGTCTCGTGATGGACGGCGAAGCGCTGCAGCACGTCGGGCACCGTCAGCCAATGCTCATAGAGCTGAGACGGCAACTCGACGAAATCACGGCTCACCGACGTGCCCGAAATCGAAGGATAGGTGACATCGGACAACATCCCGTGCAAGGCGTGGCCGAACTCGTGAAACAGGGTGCGGGCGTCATCCATGGTGATCAGAACCGGCGCGCCCGCGGCGGCCTTGGCGAAATTCATCACGTTCACGACGATGGGAATCTGCGCCTCGTCCCGCGAAACTCCCGCCATCTTGTGTTGATCCTGAAACGAGGTCATCCAGGCGCCCGAGCGTTTGGACGGACGGGCAAAATAGTCGGCCAGAAACAGCGCGACGCGCGTGCCGCCAGCGTCGAGCACCTCGAAGACCCGGACGTCGGGATGATAGGCCTCGATGTCCGGATGCCGGCGGAAGCTGACGCCGAAAAGTTTACCGGCCGTATCAAACGCCGCCTCGATCATCTTCTCAAGCTGGAGATAGGGCTTGATTTCGGCCTCGTTGAGATCGAAGCGCGCGGCGCGTTGCTTCTCGGAATAATGCCGCCAGTCCCAGGGCGCCACCGCGTGATTATGCCCCTCGCCCGCGATTAAAGCCGACAAGTCCCCGGCCTCCTCCGCCGCGCGGGTGCGCGCCTTCTCCCAGACCGTTTCCAGCAGGTTGCGGACGGCCTCGGGTGTCTTGGCCATCGTGTTGTCGAGCTTGAAATGGGCGAAGGTCGCATAGCCCAGAAGGGCGGCCTTCTCGGCGCGCAGCTTGACCATCTCCGCAACGAGGGGCCGGTTATCCCGCTCGTCGGGACCTTCCCCGCGCGCCACCCAGGCCCGAAAGGCCTGCTCGCGCAGATCACGGCGGGTCGAGAATGTCAGGAATGGCTCGATGATGGACCGGGACAGGGTCACGGCATGTTTGCCGGTGTAGCCACGCTCCTCGGCCGCCGCCGCCATGCCGGAGATCAGGAAATCCGGCAACCCCGCAAGGTCGTCGTCTGTCTCGAGGACAAGCGCATAGTCGCGCTCGTCGGCAAGTATGTTCTGGGAGAAGGCCGTTCCCAGGGCGGCGAGCCGCTCGTTGATCGCCGCCAGTCTTTTCTGATCCGTGGGACCGAGTTGCGCGCCGGATCGCACGAAGGACTTCCAGGTCAGCTCCAGGACCCGGGAAGCCTCGCGATCCAGGCCGAGATTGTCCCGATCCTGATAGAGCGCGTCGATCCGCGAAAACAACGCGCCGTTCATCATGATCGCCGAATGGTGACGCGACAGCTCCGGCGACAGTTTGCGCTCCAGTTCCTGGATCGCGGCGTTGGTGTTCGCGCCCGACAGGATCCAGAAAACAGCGGACACGCGGCTGTACATCTCGCCGGCGAGTTCCAGCGCCACGATCGTGTTCTCGAATGTCGGCGCGGCCGGGTCGTTGGCGATCGCATCGATCTCGGCCAGATGCGCCGGCAAGGCGGCGGCGAAGGCCGGCGCGAAAGCCTCATCGCCGATACGCGCGAATTCGGGCAGCCCCATGGGGCCCTCCCAGCGGATCAGGGCCGGATTGACGTCGGACGACGCGGTCGTTCTGGCTGGCATCTGTCGGTCCTTCTGGCGATCAGCGCGAGCGTGCGGAACCGCGCCGTGCCTCGGCGAAGTTCGAATTATTCGTCGCCCCGCCCGGCTTCCTGATGGAATTCGTCCCCGCATCGAACTTGCCCGCCGGCATGTTTGCATCCGGTTGGGCGGCTTGTGCCGCGCGCTTCTTCGCCTTTTCGCCCGCCTTCGCCTTTGCCCGTTTCCGGGCCCGTTCCTTGGTCATCGCAGTACCACCTTTCGATCAGCCGGGACGCCTCACCCCGGGGGCCTAACCTATACCCGCCTGTCTGTTTCATTGCCAGTTGAGCGCCATCGGTCTGCATCGGGCTTCACGATCGCCTTGGTGACGCGCAAAACGGCTGCCAAAGTGGCATCGAGAAGCGAACGAAAATTGGCATACGGGGAGCATCACACATGGCCGGGACCGGAAACACAACGTCACTGGAAGAGCGCCTGCGGGCGATCGAGGACAGATTGGAAATCTACAATCTCATCGCTTCCCATCCGCCCAGCGCGGACACCGGTGCCGACTACTACACCCGCGCGGTCTACACGGAAGACGGCGTGTTCGACAGGGGCGCGGGCCTCGACGGGGCCGTCGGTCACGAGGCGATCGGCGCCTTCACCCTGACCCCGGCGCACCAAAAGGCGATCGCAGGCGGAATCGCGCATCTTTCGGCCCTGCCGTATATTGAGCTCGACGGCGACGCAGCCTTCGTCACCTCCTATATCCAGATACTGCATCCCGACCGGGAATCCGAACCGCGCGAGCTACCCAATCACGGCACCACGAACGGGTTCCGGGTGCATCGCGTCGTCGCGAACCGCTGGAGTCTCGTTCGCACACAAGGCGGCTGGCGAATCAAGAGCCGGCACATGGAACCGATCGACGGCACCCAGGGCGCGCGCGACATTCTCAGCCAGGCGCTCGCAAGCTATCGATAGGTATTGGCCAAGGACTTCCGGCGTCAGGTGGCGTAGCTGCGGTCGCCGGCGTCGCCCAGGCCCGGGATGATATAGCCCTTTTCGTCGAGATGAGAGTCGATCGCCCCGATATAGACCGGGACGTCCGGATGCGCCTTCGACAGCGCCGCCAGTCCCTCCGGGGCGGCGAGGATGCAGATCAGGCGCATGTCCGTCACGCCCCGTGCCTTGAGCTGGGAGATCGCGTCGATCGACGAGTTGGCAGTCGCGAGCATGGGGTCGACGATCAAAAGCGCGCGTTCCGCGATATCCGCCGGACCGTTGAAGTAATACTCAACAGCCTCCAGCGTGTCGTGATCACGATAGATGCCGAGATGGCAGACCCCGGCCGTCGGGATGATTTCCAGTGCCGCGTCCAGCATCACGTTGCCTGCCCGCATGATCGACGCCAGCACCGGCCCCGGCGCGGCCAACACGGGAGCTGTCATCCCGGTCAGGGGTGTTTCGATCTCCCGTTCCGTCAATGCCAGGTCACGTGACGCCTCGAACAACATGAGCTGGGCAATCTCGCGCACCAGCAGTCGAAAGATGATCGGGGGCGTTTCCTTGTCGCGGAGCAGCGAAATCTTGTGCTGCAACAACGGGTGATCGATCACGGTCGGACCGGACGTCATGGCATTCCCCCCACCTGGCATTCCCGGAACAGATTTAGCCCAACGCGCCGCTCAAAGGCGAGAGGCCGCTTCGCGCCTGGTTGCGAAAGAGATATCGGCTCTGCCATTGTTTGGAAACGCATAAACGATCCTGCACCGACAACGACACCCCATGACTGCGGATATCAGACTGGCACCCAACCAAGTGGAACGCGAGGATTGGCCCGACGGTTCCATTCTGTTGCACAACCGAGCGCCATTGCCCGAGCCGCTGCCCGACATCCTCGACAGGTTCGACCACTGGGTGGCTTTGGATGATGACGCGGCTTTCATCAGCGAACGCGCGAACGGCACCATCCGGACAATCAGCTATGGCGCGATGGATCAACGCTCCGATGCGCTCGCGGAAGACCTCGCCGCACACGGGCTGGCAAAGGGCGATCGCATTGCGGTCATCGACGGTGCCGGGGTGCTGCAAGCCGCGCTCAAGCTGGCGTGCCTCAAGGCCGGCATGGTGCATGTCCCGCTGTCACCATTGCTGCTCACGTCCGAACATGGACGCAACCGGCTGGCAGGATTGCTCGCCGCGGCCGGCCCCCGCCTCACGGTTGTCCCGGCACAGACATTGCCCGAAGAACTTGCCGCCTGCTGTGGAATCGTCGTCGATTCAGCTGAATTGCCCGATGACGAAGTCCCGGAAAGACCGTTCTCCCGCCCTGTCGCATCGCCCGACGATCCTGCGGCGATATATTTCACATCCGGATCCACCGGCGACCCCAAGGGGGTCACGATAACGCGCCGGATGATCGCGTCCTGCCAGGGCGCTTATGGCGTTCACTGGCCGTTTCTCGCCGCCCGTCGGCCCGCGCTGATCGATTGGCTGCCCTGGCATCATGTCTTCGGCGGGCTCGACAATTTCCACAAGATGATCTGGTACGGCGGCACCTATCATGTCGAACTGCCGCCCGGGCCCGACAACATGGACGCGTTGGCGGCCCGCATCCGCGAGGTGCGCCCGACGATCCATATCAACGTGCCCTATGGCATCGATCTGCTGCTTGACCACCTGGCCGACGACGCAGATACCCGCGCAGCGCTGTTTGCGCGGCTCGACCTGATCTTCTTCGCCGGGGCCGGGATGGGTGCGCAAACATGGCAACGCCTGCAGGACGCGGTCACCGCGGGACCTCATGGACCCGGCGGCCCGCCGCTGGTCCTGTCGGGCTACGGTGCCACCGAGGCCGGCTCGACCATGTGTCTCGGGCATGAACCGGCCGGACAGACGGACGAGATCGGCCTCCCGTTGCCGGGACACAGCCTTCGTTTGGCACCTGTCGACGGCGCGGTGGAAGTCCGGTTTCGGGGGCCAAATGTTTCACCGGGCTATGTCGGATCGGAGGGCCTCAAGATGTTGTCGCTCGATGATGCGGAGTTCCTGCGCACCGGCGACCTCGCCCGGGCGCTCCATGACGACAAGCCCGAGGGCGGCCTGTGCTTCGACGGGCGCCTGGCCGAAGATTTCAAGCTCACGACGGGAACCCGGGTCAAGGTCGGCGCGCTCCGCCACGCGATCCTGGCGGCCTGCGCACCCGATGTGCAGGACGTGGCCATTGCCGGCGCTGGAAAAGACAGAATCGCGACCATCCTGTTCTCTACGGAAACCGCCATGGAGGACAAAAATAGCGATCTCCAGGCGCGTATGGTCCAGGCACTCCGTGCCCACAACGCTGCCATGCCCGGCAGCTCGACATCCGTCTTCCGCGCCGCCATCGCCGACGGACCACCCGACCGCGTGGCCGGTGAGATCAACGACAAGGGCCATCTGGTCCAGAAGACATGCCTGAAAAATCGTGCCGACCTGGTCGCGCGGCTTTATGGCGACCCGCCCGGGCCCGACATCATCTGTCCCGAAAACAATGCATCCCGGTAACGCCAACCCCGAGGAACCCGGACCATGACCGACGCTCCCGTACTCCTGATCGACCGCGACCCCAACGACGCGTTCGTGACCCTGACCATGAACCGTCCCGACAAGCTCAACGCGCTCGACCTCGAACTTCTCGACGCCCTCGACGCGGCGGTACGCGACGCGCAGAAAGACCCGGACATCCGCGCGATCATTCTTACCGGCGCGGGCCGCGCCTTCACGACCGGCTTCGACCTGATCAGCGACGATTTCGAGATGGACACGGAAGCCTGGCGCGAAGACATGTCGGCGAACTGCGACCGGCTGCGGGCGATCTGGTCTTCCGAGGTACCGGTCATCGCCGCGGTTAACGGATTCGCGCTGGCCGGCGGGCTGGAACTCGCCATGTGCTGCGATCTGGCCTTGGCGGCAGAGGATGCGATGCTCGGCGAACCCGAGGTGAGGCATGCCTCGGGCCCGCCGTCGCTAATGATGCCCTGGACGATGCCGATCCGGCATGTGCGCTGGCTGATGTACACCGGCGACATGGTCGATGGCCGCGAGGCCGAGCGGATTCACCTCGTCAACCGGGCCGTACCCGGCGATCAGCTGATGGACGAGGCGCGGCGGCTCGCCCGCAAACTCTCGCGGATTCCCGGACCGGCGATCAAGTTCGCCAAGGCCTCGATCAATCACCAGCAGGAGACCGCCGGGCTGACCAGCTCGTGGCTCTATAACGTCGAGGCGATCTCGTCCCTGCACGCTTCGCCCGCCGGGCGTGCCTGGATGCGCAAGATGCGCGACGAACCTTTGCAAGACGTGCTTGCTGAACGCGAAGCGCCGTTCCGCGACCTGGACTAGCTGTTCCGGCCGCGCAGGCGCTCGAATTCCGTCAGGACAGCATCCGCATCGACGACATCGGCGTAGCGCCGGTCGACATCGCGCAGATTGGCCTGGTGTGGTTCCTCGTCGTGATCGCCGACGCAGTCTTCCGGCACGATCGTGCGGAAGCCGAGACTGAACGCATCGATCACGGACGCACGCACGCAACCCGACGTGATGCAGCCGGTGACGACGACCGTGTCCACACCTTGCTTGATCAGGAACGGCGCAACCTGGGTGTTGAAGAAGATCGACGGCGCGCCCTTCATGACCACCAGATCGGGATCCGCCGCCGCGATCCGCGGGTCGAGTTCGACCGACGGGTGCCCCTCGACCAGTTCCTCGCGCAACGGCGCGATCTTCCAATGGGGCATGGCCGCCCGGGAGTGATAGCCCATCACGCAGGCGGCAACGGGGAAGCCGGCGTCCTTTGCGGCCTTGATCACATCCACGGTGCGCTCGACCGCAGCATCGATCATCGGCGCGCCGCCCATCCTGAATTCCGGATCGGTGAAACCGCGCTGGAAGTCGACGACCACCACGCCGGGGCGTTCACCCCACCCGACGTCGCCGTCTCCGTAACCCCGTTCGGCGTAATCCATTCTCCGTTCTCCGTTGCGTCCCCAGCACGGGTGAGAGAGTATTAAAGCATGACGCATCGAGCGCGTCTCGCCGCAGGCAAACGCGAAGCGATAGCCGCGGGATTTTGTTCAGGGGGGAGCGTAAATGGCTTACCGAATTTCCGTCGATACGGGCGGCACGTTCACGGACATGGTCGTACTCAGCGAGGACGGCCAGTTTCATGTCGGCAAGGCGCTGACGACGCCGGAACGGATTTCGGAGGGCATGTTCAATGCCCTCGAGGTCGTCGCCGAGACATTCGAGACAACCCCGAAGGATATGCTCGCCGCGACGGATCTCCTGATCTACGGCACGACCCGGGCCACCAACGCGATCGTCACCAAGCAGACCGCGCGTACGGCATTCCTGACCACCGCCGGCTTCCGCGACATCCTGGTGTTCAAGGAGGGTGGCAAACACGGCCCCCATGACTACAGCTACGATTATCCGCAGCCCTATATTCCACGCCGGCGGACCTTCGAGATCAACGAACGCATCGGCGCGTCGGGTGAAATCGTCCGGCCGCTCGACGAGGCCCAGGCGCGTGAAGTCATCGAGACCCTGAAACATCGCGGCTTCGAGGCCATCGCGGTTTCCCTGCTCTGGTCGATCGCCAACGAGGCACATGAGGCCCGGCTCGGCGAGCTGATCGAGGAAATCATGCCCGGCGTGCCCTACACCCTGTCGCACCGGCTGGCGCCGATCCTGCGCGAGTATCGCCGCGCCTCGGCGACGGCGATCGACGCCTCGCTGAAACCCCTGATGCAGGCCCATCTGCGCGGGATGCAGACCGATCTTCGCGATTCCGGTTTCGCTGGCGATCTGCTCGTGTCCACCGCCGTCGGCGGCTGCCAAGAGGTCGAATCCCTCGTCGAGCGCCCGATCAACACGCTGAAATCGGGCCCGGCCATGGCCCCGGTCGCGGCCCGCGCCTATTCCGCCCTGGAGCGGATGGGCGGGGATGTGATCGTCTGCGACACGGGCGGCACGACCTTCGATGTCGGCCTCGTGCGCGACGGCAACCTGATCTACTCGCGCGATTCCTGGCTCGGCCCGCTGTGGACCGGCGACATCATGGGCACATCCACCGTCGACGTCCGTTCGGTCGGCGCGGGCGGCGGCTCGATCGCCTGGGTGGACCCGGGCGGATTGCTCCGGGTCGGGCCCCAATCGGCCGGTTCCGTGCCCGGACCCGCCTGCTACGGATCGGGTGGGACGGAGCCCACCGTCACCGATGCCGCCCTGGTGCTCGGCTATATCGACCCCGGTTATTTCAACGGCGGGCGCCTGTCGCTCGACCGCGACGCGGCGGTCGCGGTGATCTCGGAACTGGCGGAGAGCATGGGCAAGGGCGTCGACGAGACCGCCCATTCGATCATGGTCATCGCCAACGAGCTGATGATCAAGGCGATCGGCGAGATCACCGTCAATGACGGGCTGAATCCGCGCGAAAGCGTCATCGTCGCCGGCGGTGGTGCGGCGGGTTTCAACATCATGCCGATCGCCCAGGAACTGGGCTGCGACACGGTGATCCTGCCCCGCACGGCCTCGGCGCTGTCGGCCTGCGGGATGCAGTATTCCTCGATCGTGTTCGAGGCGACACGTTCGCGGTTTACGGATTCGAACGGTTTCGACCGGGACGGCGCGAACCGCGCGCTCGACGAGATCGAGGCCGAACTAATGCAGTTCCGCGACAGCCTCGAAACCTCGAAAGACGCCCAGGTCAGCATCGAGTTCTTCGTCGAGGCGCGCTACCGCGCGCAGGTCTGGGAACTCGACACGGAACTTCCCAAGCCGCGGCTCGAAAGCGACGCGGACGTGGCCGAGCTGGTGGAGACATTCCACAAGACCCACGAACGCATCTACGCGGTGCGCGACGAGGCAAGCCCGGTCGAATGCGTGAACTGGAAGGGCCGCATCTCGATCCAGCCCTTCGACCCCCCGCCCGCACCCGACCCGACGACAGATAGCCGCATGTCCGAATCGACGACGACGCGGGAATGCTATTTCGGTGGTGCGGCCCCCGTGGCGACCCCGATCTTCCGGGGCCCCGACCTCAAGACCGGCGATACGGTCGCGGGACCGGCCATCATCGAGGAACCCACCACCACCATAGTCGTCTATCCGGGGATGTCCGCGCGGCTCAGCGCCGCCGACAGCTACATCCTCGACTGCCGTTGATCAGGGAGAGCAAGATGTCTGAACCCGAAACCACCCTCGACCCCGTCCTGATCTCAGTGATGGCGAACCGTCTCGACGGAATCGTCCGGGAAATGACCAACACGCTGCTGCGCTCGGCACGATCCGCCGTGATCTCGTCGGCGCGCGATTTTTCCTGTTGCCTGGTCACCGGCAATGACGAGCTGCTCGCCCCGGCCGAGGGATTGCCGGTGCATATCTTCGGCTGTCACATCCAGACGGCGAATATGCGCGAGTATCACGCCGGTGATATCCAGCGCGGCGACGCCTATCTCGATAACGATCCCTATGGCGGCAACACCCATCCGGCCGACCACACCTTCATGGTCCCGGTCTTCTTCGAGGGCGAGCATCTGTTTACTGCCGTCTCGAAGTGCCACATGGCCGATATCGGCAACTCGATCCCGTCGAGCTACTTCGTGCGCGCCCGCGACGTGTATGAGGAAGGCGCGCTGGTCTTCCCCGGTGTGCGCATCCAGCGTGACTTCAAGAATGTCGAGGACATCATGCGCATGTGCCGGGCGCGCATCCGGGTGCCCGACCAATGGTACGGCGACTACCTGGCCGGGCTGGGCTCGGCGCGCGTCGCCGAGCGACGCCTCGAGGCATTCTGCGAGAAATACGGCAAAGACACGGTCAAGGCCTTCATGCGCGAATGGTTCGACTATTCCGAGCGCCGCATGATCGACAATATCCGCAAGCTGCCCAAGGCGAGCCTTGTCAACAAGGGTCGTTCGGATCCGCTGGAGGGTCTGTTGCCTGACGGCCTGGAGCTGACCGTGAAGATCGACATCGATCCGGACGAGGGCAACATTCATGTCGACCTGCGGGACAACCCGCCGTCGGTGGACGCGGGCCTGAACACCTCGCTCGGTTCAGCTACCTCGGCCGTGGTGGGCGCAATCTTCAACGCCCTCGACAAGGATTTGCCGCGCAACGAGGGGGCGTTCCGACGTTTGCATTTCAAATATGCCGAGGACAGCGTTGTCGCCGCACCCACCTTCCCTCATTCCTGCTCGGTCTCTACCACCAACGTGTCCGAGCGGCTGGTCAACATCACCCAGTCCGCGTTCGCGCAGTTGGGTGAAGGCATGGGACTGTCGGAGGGCGGCGCCGGGCTGGGCGCCGGCATGGCCGTGATTTCAGGCCAGGACCTGCGGCGCGAGCCCGAGCCTTATGTGAACCGGCTGATGCTGTCGACCAACGGCGGCCCGGCAAGTTCCGAGGCGGACGGCTGGGTCAACTACGCCATTCCGGTGATCGCAGGGCTGATGTACCGGGATTCGGTCGAGGTCGATGAGCTCAAGCATCCGATCCGCGTGGAATCACTTACGCTGGTGACCGATTCCGCCGGCGCGGGACGCCGCCGCGGCGCCCCCGCCCAGCAGATCGAGTACGGTCCCACACATGCCCCGATGATGGCCGTGATTTCGTGCGACGGCCAACACACGCAACCGCGCGGCGTTCTCGGCGGCCTGCCGGGCACATCAGGCGAGACATGGCTGATCGAGGACGAAACACAGCCGGTACGATTGCCGAACGTGGCACAGGTCACAATCAATCCGGGCCAGCGCGTCCGCGGCCGCGATTCCGCCGGGGGCGGCTATGGCGATCCGCTCGATCGCGAAACCGAACGTGTGATCGTGGATGTGCTGGAAGGCTGGGAGACCCTGGAGAAGGCGAAAGATATCTATGGTGTGATCTTCACCGGCGAAATCGATGACGAATCCCTCGAAGTCGATGAAGCCGCCACGCAAGCCCGCCGCAAGGAGCTGCGCGCCGCGCGGGCGGCCTAGGCCGACCTGTCATCAGGGTGTATTCGACTTGATGAAGTCTGCGACTGCACGACCAACCTCGCGCTCTATCCGGTAGAACGTATGGTGGCTGCGAGGCCGGCATGGGCTCCACCCTGCCGAGTCACCGCCAGAGAATATTCTTGCTCTGGCATTGGGTGAAGAACTTGCCGCGTTTACTATTTCCTGCGCGCCCGTTGGCGGCGTACCCGGGCACCCGTCATCGGCATGCGCAACGGCAAGAAGCGGCACGGTGATCTGGTCCAGCGGAAGCTCGTGCACCCCAAGGCCACGTGGAGGGCGCGTCGGGCTGGAAGCCAGAACGACCCCCGCAACCCGCCCGGAACGGCGCAGTCCGTACATGGCGGCCGAGGCCGCGCCCATGCTGACACCAAAAACCCAGATCGGCAGATCATACTCCGACACGATCGCCCCCAGGACAATATCGATATCGTCCACGTGCTGGTCCGTCGCGCGGAAGCTCGGGTGCATGCCGCCCAGGAAACCATGCTGATCTGATGGCGCCCCGATCGAGGCGGCGCCTATCCCGTCATCGACCAGCAGCTCGTGTATCTCCCAGCCGAAGGCCCGCCGCTCGATGCTTCCGCCACCCCCCTCGAAGATCAACACGATGGCCGGCGCGCCGCTTGGCACGTCAATTTCGAACGGCACCGTCACGCCGGGGCGGGTCGGGATGGTTTCAGAGTCAGCGCGCGCCGAATCCAGCAGGACGAAGCCAGCGGCAACGAAGGCGAAGGCCAGCATCGTTTCGAATCGACGCACGATCGGTTGAAGCAACATATACAGACCCTTCCTGGACGGCAGGCGGCATTCGCTCCGATGCACAATTGGGCCTGAACCGGATACTCATCTCAGGCAACAAGAGCGGAAACGTCAAGATCTCGTCGATGACCGTGACGGGTCGATTGGGGAGACGCACGGACCATACCCGCCGATTATTCACTTTCGTGGTCGTCCGGATTGAAAGAGATATCGAGCCGCCTGCCGCGCGTCGAATTCTCCCAAGCGGTATTTCATCTGCCGGTCTGTCCGTCACGGCGCCCGCCGATGTAGAATGGTTGCTGCACACTTCGCCCCAGCCCCGTTTGCGAACACATGCCGAGCGAATCCCCCTCCGCGCCCTATAGCCGCCGCGCCGCGATAATCCGGATGGCACCCATATTGGGGCTGACGTTCATCCTGGCGCATTTCCTGCGCTCCGCGCCGGCCGTCATCGCCCCGAACCTGCGCGCAGAACTCGGGCTGACGCCGGGTGAACTCTCGAGCCTGCCAGCCGCGATATTCCTGGGTGCGGCACTGATGCAGCTTCCCGTGGGCGTGTTCCTCGACCGCTTCGGCCCCCGGCGCACGATGGCCGCGTTGTTCTCGCTAGCCGCGCTGGGCGCCATCGTCTTTTCGGCCGCGCACGGCGTGATCGTGCTGGCCCTCGGCCTGTTCCTGATCGGTTGCGGCGCGGCCCCGGTTTTCATGGGTGTGATCGTGTTGCTGTCGCGGTGGATCG
Organism: Alphaproteobacteria bacterium; assembly: GCA_039980135.1. Classification (NCBI taxonomy): domain Bacteria; kingdom Pseudomonadati; phylum Pseudomonadota; class Alphaproteobacteria; species Alphaproteobacteria bacterium. The sequence continues at coordinate 980,812 of JBDXCV010000003.1, read as the reverse complement.
CCCGCGACCGGCTGGCGACGGGCACCGCCATCTCGATCGCTGTCGGCGGTGCCGGCATGTTGCTGTCCGCCTCTCCCTTCGCCGCCGCCGTGGAACTCTACGGCTGGCGCGCCAGTCTGCTTGTTGTCGGACTGTTCTCGCTTCTGGTTGCGGTCGCGCTGCTGATCATGGTGCGCGACCGGCCCGACGACGCACCGCATCCTGCCAGCAGCGAGACCCTGCTGGAGACCATCCTGGGCGTGCGCCATGTCCTCGGGGACGTGCGCATCTATTCTTTCGCTGCCGTCACCGCCGTGTCCGTGGGCGCACTGGTGACCATCCGAAATCTGTGGATCGGCCCTTATCTGAACGACGTTTTCGATCTCGATATCATCGCGCGCGGCAACGTCATCTTCGTGGTCTCGCTGACCTGGATCATCGCCGCCGTGCTCTATGGGCCGCTCGATCGCAAGTTCGACACAAGGCGCGGCGTCGTAACCTGCGGCATGCTGGCCTTCACGACCATGACCGCCGTGCTGGCAATCAACAGCAGCAGCTCGGTACTTGTCGTCACCATCCTGCTTTCGGGGTTTGCGCTGTTCGCGCCAATGGCATCACCCATTTTCGCCCACGCACGCAGCCTGTTTCCCGACACTCACACCGGGCGGGTGTTCACCGCCATCAACGTCTGCACATGGTCGGGCGTGTTCCTGGTGCAAATGGGCACCGGCGCCATCCTCGACGCCTTCCCGGTCGACGAACTGGGCCGCAGCCCGGCGATCGCCTACCGCACCATGTTCGGGGCGCTGGTGATCGCCTTGCTGGCGTCGCTGGTCATCTATCGCAGGGTTGAGGATGTCCCGCCTTCTGCCGAGCGGGATCATCCCTAGCGAAATCTAATTCGCGGCTGAGTCGACGAAGACCTTTTTCATCTGGGCATCGGGATAACGCGTCCCCGCCGCCGCACCGACCGGCACTGCCGCAGACATCGCGGCCAGCTCGTCGGCCGACAGCGACACATCGAGCGCGCCCATGTTTTCGTCGAACCGTTCGGCGCGCTTGGTGCCCGGAATGGCGACGACGTCATCGCCCTGTCCGATCAGCCAGGCCAGAACCACCTGTGCCGGGGTGCAGTTCTTCTTGGCCGCGAATTCGGCAACCCGGAGCGCCAGCTCGCGGTTCTGCTGGAAATTACCCTGCGAGAAACGGGGGTGACGATAATGGGGGTCATCCTCCGGCACGGTTTCAGAATTGATGAAGTGATCCGTCAGGAGTCCGCGGCCGAGCGGCGAATAGGCCACGAAGGAAATGCCGAGCTCGCTGGTGGCCGCGCGGATCTGCTCGGCCTCGTCGCGATACAGAATCGAGTATTCGCTCTGCACTGCGGCCAGCGGATGGGTCGCGTGGGCGCGGCGGATGGTATCGGGCCTGGCCTCGCAGATACCAATGGCCCGCACCTTGCCGGCGTCAATCAGCTTGGCCATCGCCCCGACCGTATCTTCGATCGGAACCTCCTGATCGACGCGATGCTGGTAGTAGAGATCGATCACATCGATTCCGAGACGCTGCAGGCTCTTGTCGCAGGCCTCCGCGACATATTCCGGGCGTCCGTTGACGCCCATGCCGCCGCCTTCGAGCTGGACCTGGCCGAACTTCGTCGCCAGCACCACCTTGTCGCGGTAACCGTCCGCCAGGGCCCGTTTGAGCACCTCTTCGTTATGGCCCCAGCCATACATGTCGGAGGAATCCAGGAAATCGACGCCCTGGTCGATCGCATAGCGGACGAATTTCACATTTTCATCGTCGTCTGCCGCGCCATAGACGCCCGACAGGGACATGCAGCCCAGCCCGACGGGTGCGCATTTCAGGTCACTGCCGCCGAGCTGGCGTTTCGCTACTTTGCTGATGTCGGTCATGATTTCCACTCCCCTTGTCTGCCGCTTGCGGCAGGTTCCAAAACGCCCGCCGTTGGTGGGCAGAGCTTATTTCCCCGGATCTGCTCCGGCATGAATATGGCGGCAGCATAGCCGCGTCGAACGACAGATGCGAGACGCCCGCCGTGAGAATCCGCCACGCCTACTTCTCGAGCACCGCGATGCCGCCCGCGCCGAAAAGGCGGACGGCATTTCCGAATGCGATTCCGCGCGCAATATCCGTCGGCAGCTGGGCCAGCCAGCCGCGATGGTGGTCGATGACCCGCGCATACTCGTCCCAGCGTTCGGTCACATAGGTATCGGATGCCGTCAGAAAGCGATCGGGATAGGCCAGGAACAGTTCGCGCCAGTCCGTATTGATCGCGCCACCCGGGAAAATCTCGTACCCCCGGATCGAAATCTCCGCCCAGAGATTTTCATGGGCCTCTAGGGTCTGCGCAATGACCTCCGGCGGATCGACCATACCCGCATGCGCCCAAAGAATGCGGGCGTCCGGCGTGTGTGAAAAGATGGCCTCGATCACCCTGGAATCCGCATGCACATGCAACATCCGTCCCGCGTCGGTCGTCATTTGCGCCACGGCGCGAACGATCGCGCTGTCCGCACCGGCGAGCTGGTGGAGGTGGAACTCGCCGATCCCGGCGTAGCGATCCGGGTCCCAGCGGGATTGCAGATAGGCAAGCGTGTCGGGATGCCGATACCAGTTGCCCGAATGGATTTGTCCGCCATAGGGACGCAGGAACGGGACGACCAGCCCGGGCCCGCCCTCTTCAAGCAGGGCCAGCGTGTTGTCGTCCGACGTGCTCGACACGAGCGCGCGGGGCACCCCCGCCGCGTGCATCTTCTCGACGATCCGGGCCGGGCTATAGGCGACCGTCGCATCCTCGTTGTAGTGCACATGTCCGTCGAAGACGGGGAGGGGTTCGTCCCCGTGCACAAGGGACGGGAACGTGGCGATTACGGTTCCCGCCGCCAGCAGCCGAGCAAGCTTATTCATGTCGAATTTCATGCTTCGATCCTGCCGCGCGCAGCGGGATGGCGCAACATGCAACCCATGCTAGTTTTCGTCGATTAAAGGATACTTCCACCTCACATGCGGAGACGCCGCGATGCGCTCGGTCCTGGTTCCCGGAATTCTCGCACTTGCCCTGATCGCCGCCGGTCCCCTTGCCGTGGCGCAGGACGCGACCACCAAATATGTCCGCTTCAACCTCAACGGGCAGGTCTCATACGGCGAGTTGAACGGCACCAGTATCGCGACGCTCGACGGCGACCCGATCACGGGGGCAAAACCGACCGGGCAGACCGTCGCGCTCGACAGCGTGAAACTTCTGCCGCCGTCCGATGCGGGCAAGGTCTTCGCCGTCGGCATGAACTTCGCCAGTCATATCTCCTCCGCATCGGATCGCCCGCCGCCGCTGTTCCTGAAACTTCCCACTTCCCTCACGGGCAGCGGTAGCGACATTGAGCTACCGCCGGATGCAAACAACGTGCATTTCGAGGGCGAGCTGGTTTTGGTCATCGGAAAGTCGGCCAAGAATGTGTCCGAGGCCGATGCCATGGGCTACGTATTCGGCCTGACCGCCGGCAACGACCTGACCGAACGCAGCTGGCAGGGCCGCGACCTGCAATGGATGCGCGCCAAAGCCGCGGACGGGTTCGGGCCCGTGGGTCCCGCCCTGGTCACGGGGCTCGACCCAAACAACGTGCTGCTCACGACCCGACTGAACGGTGAGATCGTGCAGCAGGAAAACACCCGGAACATGATCCACAAACCGGCCAGAGTCGTCAGCTATCTGAGCCGGTATTTCACCCTCAACCCCGGGGACATGATCTTCATGGGGACCCCGGGGCGCACCTCTTCGCTCGATGATGGCGATGTCGTGACGGTCACGATCGACGGCATCGGTACCCTGACCAACAGGATCGTCAAGCCGGACGGTTGATCGGGCCTGGCGAACAGATCGGAGATTCCCGGTCCGAACCCGACACTTGTCCGCCGACCAATCCTTGTTAGGGTAGCGGCACGCCGGGCCAATCAAGACTCGGCGGCAAAGACATGCGCCCTCGGAGAGATTCAGATGGAAAAATTCGGTGTTGGTCAGGCTGTGCGCCGCGAGGAAGACCCGCGACTCCTGCGCGGACGCGGGCTGTTCACAAACGATGTGAACCTTCCCGGCCAGACATACGCGATCCTGCTGCGATCGCCCTACGCCCATGCCGAAATCCGGTCGATCGACACAACGGCAGCCAAGGCCGCGCCCGGCGTACAGGGGGTATTCACGGGCGAGGAAGTCGCCGCGGACAATCTGGGCGTTCCCGGCATGCCCGCCAAGTGGAAGCGCCCCGACGGCGAACCCATGAAGTATCGCCCGCAGCCGCCGCTGGCGCTGGGCCGCGTGCGCTATGTGGGCGACCCCGTGGCGCTGGTCGTCGCCGACACCCTCAATCAGGCACGTGATGCCGCCGAACTGATCGATGTGGACTATCAGGACCTGCCCTCGATCACCGACACCGCGAAAACCGTCGAACCCGATGCGGCGCTCGTGTGGGACGATTCCTCCGACAACGTCTCGGGCCAGTTCCAGGCGGGCGACGCCGACGCCGTGGAAGCCGCCTTCGCAAACGCCGCGCGCATCGTGAAACGCCGCTTCGTCATCAGCCGGGTTTTCGCCCAGTATATGGAGCCGCGCGGCGCCATCGGCACCTATGACGAGCACGAAGACCGCTACACCCTGCATGCCGACGTCCAATACCCCCATCGCGTCCGCCAGCTCCTGTCGGAGAAGATTTTCGGCATCCCCGAGCAGGCGATGCGGGTTGTGGCGCGCGACGTGGGCGGCGGCTTCGGCACCAAGGGCTGGCAGTATGCCGAGCACCGGCTGGTGCTGTGGGCATCGCGCAAGATCGGTCGCCCCGTGAAATGGAATTGCGAACGCAGCGAGGCCGTCCAGGCCGATGAGCATGGCCGCGACAATGTCACGGAGGCCGAACTCGCCTTCGATGCCGACAACAATGTGATCGGCCTGCGGGTCAGCACGATTGCGAATATCGGCGCCTATCTCTCGGCGATCCGGAACCTGCTGTCGGTATTCGCCAATGTGGGCACCCTGATCGGGGTGTACGACATCCCGGCAGCGCATGTGACCGTGCGCACGGTACATTCGAACACCAACCCGACCGCGCCTTATCGCGGCGCGGGACGGCCCGAGGCGACTTTCGTGATCGAACGCATGTTCGACGAATCCGCACGCGAATTGGGTGTCGACCCGGCCGAATTGCGCGCCCGGAACATGATCGCGTCAGACGCGATGCCGGTGAAAACGGCGCTCGGCCTTTCCTATGATTGCGGCGCTTTCACGGAAAACCAGGCGAAGGCCCTGGAGATGGCCGACTATGCCGGCTTCGCGGCACGGCGCGAGGATTCATCCGCGCGCGGAAAACTCCGGGGGATCGGCATCTCCAACCCGATCGAGCGGGCGGGATCACCGTCACCGGATTTCGCTGAGGTGCGATTCAACACCGACGGCAGCGCCACGGTCCTGATGGGCACCAAGAGCCAGGGCCAGGGCCATGAAACCATGTACAAGCAGATCGTCGGCGAGCGGCTCGGCCTCGACCCGCGTGAAGTACGTGTCATCGACGGCGACACCGACCGGGTCGCCTTCGGCATCGGCACGATGGGTTCACGCTCAACAGTAATCGGCGGGTCGGCGCTCTACTACGCCTCCGAGAAAGTGATCGACAAGGCACGCCGGATCGCGGCCCACCTGCTCGAAGCCGACGGCGCCGATCTTGAATTTGCCGACGGCATCTTCACGATCGCCGGCACGGACAAGACAATCACCCTGAAGGAAGTGGCCAAGGCCTCGTTCATGCCCGCCAGGCTACCGGCGGGCATCGAGCCGGGGCTCTACGAGACCGCGACATTCTCTCCCGAGGACGACACCTATCCCAACGGCAGCCATGTCTGCGAGGTCGAGATCGATCCGGACACGGGCGTCGTGACGCCGGTCGGCTACTGGGTGGTCGATGACGTCGGCATTATGGTCAACCCGACCATCGTGAAGGGTCAGATCCATGGCGGGATCGCCCAGGGGCTCGGCCAGGTGCTCATGGAGCAGGTGGTCTACGATCCCGACAGCGGCCAGTTGCTGAGCGGGTCGTTCATGGACTATGCGATGCCGCGCGCAGACAATCTCCCCGACATCGAGATTGTCGGCAACGGCGTCCCGACCCAGCGCAACCCGCTGGGCGTCAAGGGTGCGGGCGAGGCCGGCACCGTGGGGGCACTACCGGCCATGATGAACGCGGTTATGAACGCGCTCGCGGAGGTCGGGGTCGAGGATCTCGACATGCCCGCAACGCCCGACCGGGTCTGGCGGGCGATCGCGGAAGCCCGCGCCTGACGTTGCGGTGCGAGTTTAGCGGCGGCGGAACCAGATAACGCCGGCCACGACGCCGACGGCCAGCAGCACCAGCAGATGATCGATCCCAAGCACGGGATGACCCGCACCGGCACTGTGCTCGAAACCCGTGACATGGGCAAACGCCGGCACGGCTGCGATGGTTGCAGCAAATGTGACGGCGGCGGCGAAAAACTTCTGCATCTTGATCATCCTGTTGGCTTCTTATTGAGCAGCGGCACTGGCCGAATGGCCTGAGGCACTACCAGATTTATCCTCGAACCCGCCCGCAGTCAAAACGAAGCTGGCGACGTCTTCGAGACCGAGCCCCGTCTTGAGGTTGGTGAACAGGAACGGACGTTCGCCGCGCATCTTGCGCGAATCCCGATCCATCACGTCGAGGTCGGCACCCACATACGGTGCGAGATCGATCTTGTTGATCACCAGAAGGTCGGACCGGGTGATGCCCGGGCCACCCTTGCGGGGGATCTTGTCTCCGGCCGACACGTCGATCACATAGATCGTGATGTCGGCGAGTTCAGGGGAGAAGGTCGCCGCCAGATTGTCGCCGCCGGATTCGATGAGCACAATGTCGAGCGCAGGAAAGCGTCCCACCATCTCGGAAATCGCCGCGAGATTGATCGAGGCATCCTCGCGGATCGCCGTGTGCGGGCAGCCGCCGGTCTCAACACCCATGATCCGTTCCGGCGGCAACGCGCCCGACCGGGTCAGAAACTGGGCGTCCTCCTCGGTGTAGATGTCGTTCGTGATGGCCGCGATATCGTAGTCATCACGCAGATTCTTGCAGAGCGCATCCATGAGCGCGGTTTTCCCGGTACCGACCGGGCCGCCGATGCCGACGCGAAAGGGTTTGGTCATGATCGAAATAACCTCGAATATTGAGTTTCATGTTTGCTGGACGCCCAGTCGACCATAATGGCCGCCGAACCCATATCTTCGACCGGTCGGGCGAGCGCCGCCGCAGCCGCCGCAACAATTACCGGCTCAAGCATCGCCAGGACCTGCAAGCCGTCGCTCTGGCCCAACGGGATCGCGCGCACCCCCGCCGACACAATGTTTGCGGCGAAGCCGTGCAGATAGGCTTCGAGGCCCGGCAACACCGGTATGCCATGATCGGCCGCTGCCGCGCCGACCGCCACCGGATAGGCGATGGCCCGCTCCGTGGCCGAGGACATTTCCTGCAGGCGGCGCACCGATGGGCTGGGCCAATGACGTGCAGCCGCGTCGGCAAACGCAATCCCCTGGCTGGTTGTCTCGAGGCCCAGTTCGCGCGTGGGCTGCATGGCGTCACCGCGCTCCAGAACCCAGGCGAGGCCGTGCGGATCGTCCCCCGTCGCCGCATCATGCGCCGCGCGGAAAAGGGCCGCATCGACCCGCCCCGCACCGGACGAAACAATCGTCTCGACCCAGGACGACAGCTCGTCCCGGTCGGTGACCATGCCGGTCTCGACAGCGGCCTCGAGACCATGGGAGTAGCTGAACGCGCCGACGGGGAAAGCCGGTGATAGCCAGGTCATCAGGCGCTGCAGGCGCGCGCCGGAAAGCGACATTTCAGTGGTCATGGCTGTGACCTGCACCGTCGTCGTAAGCGCCGGGCTCGGGATCGAAGGAGGCAACCCTGGCCTCGACGTCGGCACCGAGGCGAACGAGCATCTGCTCGATCACATGATCGGCGCGAATGCGGAGCGTGCCATCGCCGAGCACCTGGGTCGGCAGGTGACGGTTGCCGATATGCCAGGCCATACGCACGGTATCGCGCGGATCATCGCAGCGTATGTCGAGCACGTCTTCAACCGCCGCGCGAACATGCACGACTCCGCCCGTCTCCAGGCGCAGCCCGTCCCCGTCGCCCATCCGGGTGGCATGGTCCAGATCGAGCAGGAATGCGTCGCCCGCGTCATCGACCAGGCGCACCCGGCGGCGATGGCGGTCGTCGAACGCCAGGGTCACCGTGGCGACGGCGTCGGTCTCCGGCCAACTGCCGGCCCCCAAAACCTCGATGGCGCGGCGCTGGGTCAAAACAGGAAGTACCGCTGGGCCATGGCCAGCTCCTCCGCCGGTTCACAGGTCAGCAATTCACCGTCCGCGCGCACCTCATAGGTCTCCGGGTCGACCTCCATATCGGGGGTCGCATCGTTCAGGATCATGTCCTTCTTGGTCACCGAACGTGTGCCTGATATCGGCAACAACTCCCGTGCAAGGCCGAGTTGCGCGGCCATATCCGTCCCCGCCGCGGCGGCAGAGACGAACGTCACTGCGCTCGCAGTCTGCGACGCGCCGAAACTGCCGAACATCGGCCGGTAGTGCACCGGCTGGGGGGTCGGGATCGAGGCGTTGGGGTCACCCATGGCTGCGCCGGCGATCGTGCCGGCCTTGACGATCAGGTCCGGTTTCACGCCGAAGAACATGGGCTTCCACAGCACCAGATCGGCCAGTTTGCCGGCCTCGACCGAGCCCACATGGTCGGCGATCCCGTGACACAGCGCCGGATTGATCGTGTATTTGGCGATATAACGGCGCACGCGCAGATTGTCATTGTCGCCGGCCTCGCCGGGCAGTGCGCCACGCTGGCGTTTCATCTTGTCGGCCGTCTGCCAGGTCCGAATCACCACCTCGCCGACCCGGCCCATCGCCTGGCTGTCGGACGCGATCATCGAGAATGCGCCGAGATCATGCAGGATATCTTCCGCCGCGATCGTCTCGCGCCGGATCCGGCTTTCGGCGAACGCGACATCCTCGGGAATGCGGGAATCCAGATGGTGGCAGACCATCAGCATGTCGAGATGTTCGTCGACCGTGTTGATCGTGTAGGGCCGCGTCGGGTTGGTCGAGGACGGCAATACGTTCTCCTCGCCACATAAACGAATGATGTCCGGCGCGTGGCCACCCCCGGCGCCCTCCGTGTGAAACGCGTGGATCGTGCGCCCCTTGAAGGCGGCGATCGTATCTTCCACAAAACCGGATTCATTCAATGTATCGGTATGGATCGCGACCTGAACGTCCATCTCCTCGGCGACGGACAGGCAGGCATCGATCGCCGCCGGGGTCGTGCCCCAGTCTTCATGCAACTTGAGGCCGCATGCGCCGCCATCCACCTGCTCTTTCAGGGCGTCGGGCAGCGTCGCGTTACCCTTGCCGAAGAAGCCGAGATTAACCGGGAAGCCTTCGGCGGCCTGAATCATGCGCGCCAGATGCCACGGGCCCGGTGTGCAGGTGGTCGCGTTGGTGCCTTCGGCCGGTCCGGTGCCCCCGCCGAGCATCGTCGTGACCCCGGAATACAGGGCCTCCTCGATCTGCTGCGGGCTGATCCAGTGGATATGCGCATCGATGGCGCCGGCGGTGACGATCCGGCCTTCGCCCGCAATGACCTCCGTGCCCGGCCCGATGACTATATCGATTCCCGGCTGGACGTCGGGGTTTCCCGCCTTCCCCACGCCGGTGATGCGGCCGTCGCGGATGCCGATATCGGCCTTCACGATTCCCCAGTGATCGACGATCAGCGCATTGGTAATGACGGTATCCACGGCACCATCCGCACGGCTGGCCTGGGATTGTCCCATGCCGTCACGGATGACCTTGCCGCCGCCGAATTTGACCTCTTCGCCATAGATCGTGTGGTCGCGCTCGACCTCGATCACGAGTTCGGTGTCGGCCAGTCGGACCCGGTCGCCGACTGTGGGGCCGAACATGGAGGCGTAGTCGGAATGATTGATCGAATAGGCCATCGTCTACTCCTCCAGCGCGCCGTTGACGCGACCGTTGAAGCCGAACACCCGCCCCGATCCGGCATAGCGGACAAGCGCGACCTCACACGTCTGTCCGGGCTCGAACCGGACGGCGGTCCCGGCCGGGATGTCGAGCCGGAACCCGCGCGCGGCATCCCGGTCGAATTCCAGCGCGCCGTTCGTCTCGTGAAAATGAAAATGGGATCCGACCTGGATCGGCCGGTCGCCGGTGTTGGCGACCGACAGGGACAGCGTCTCGCGGCCGTCGTTCAGAATGATGTCGCCGTCGGCGGGGAAGATTTCACCTGGGATCATGTCTGGCTCACCGGATCGGGTTGTGGACGGTGACCAACTTGGTCCCGTCGGGAAAAGTCGCCTCGACCTGGACGTCGTGGATCATCTCCGCGATCCCCTCCATCACATCGGCCCGGGTCAGGACCTCGCCCCCCGCGCTCATCAGATCGGCGACCGAACGCCCGTCGCGCGCGCCCTCGACGACAAAATCGGAGATCAGCGCGATCGCCTCGGGATAATTGAGCTTCACGCCGCGCGCCATGCGCTTGCGCGCCACGTCGGCGGCCAGCGCGACGAGAAGCTTATCCTTTTCTCGGGGTGTCAGATGCATATTGTCGTTCCTTCTAGATCGCCCAGAGACGCGGCATCGCCGCCGGCAAATCCGCCAGATGGTGCCTGAACTCGGCCCAGAATTTCCCATAAGCGTCGCGCAGGCGCCGGGCATCGCGGTCGAGCCAGCGCACGATCAGCACATCGCCGACGCAGGTCGCACCCACGCAAAGCCCGGCTGGATCCAGGCCTTCGGGTAACAGTTCCCGGGCCAGCGGCAAGGCGGAGGATGCGTCGTCGCTCACGAAGACAATACTGGCGAAGGCATGGGCGCCGTTGAGGCCGGCATTCGCGGCCAGGATCGCGCGCAAATCGCCATCCAGATGCACCGCATCCGCCCAGACGAGGCGATCTTCGCGCCTAACATCCCACGCCTCGTGGATGAGCCCGCCGGTCAGGCTTTCGCCCATTGCCGTGCGTCCGAGGACGATGATCTCCCCCGCCAGAACCTGCGCGCCGGGCGCGGCCTCAACGACCGTCCGCCGGCGTAGCCGCGCCGTATCGAAGATAATGGTTTCCTGGGGCAGCCATTCGAGCCAACTGCCCGGTTCGGCGATCAGGGACATGTCAATGCACACATCCGCGCCCGTCGAACGGTAGATTTTTTCGGCCGCCTGTCCGACGATCCGTCCCACCGCCCCGGCGCCACAGCGAATTTCGATGGACAATGTATCCCCGCCGACCAGCCCGCCGGACGTGGTCACGAGGGTACCCGTCTCGGGCTCGCCTGCCCCGGCATTCGGAAACAGGATTCGCAGCGGGTCGCTTTGATACAGATGCGCCAGGCGGGTGCGGCCGCCAGCGTCAACGAACTCGATCTCTGCCCGCCCCGATGCCATCTGTATCCAACCTGCCTGATTAGACCGTAAGGTGCCGACGAATCTCGGATTCGGGCAAATCGCCGATCGGCCCGGATAGGACGATCTCCCCCCGGTCCATCACCGCCACGTCGTCGGCCAGATCACGGGCAAATTCGTAATATTGCTCGACCAGCAGGATCGCCATGTCGCCGCTGCCGGCGAGCAGGCGGATCACCGCCTCGATATCCTTGATGATCGACGGCTGGATACCCTCGGTGGGCTCGTCGAGGACCAGCAGCTTCGGCTGGGTTACCAGTGCCCGGCCGATGGCAAGCTGCTGTTGCTGACCGCCGGACAGGTCTCCGCCTCGGCGCCCGAGCATATCCGACAGGACAGGAAACAACTCGAACACCTGGTCGGGAATACGCGCCTCGCTGCGCGGCAGACAGGCAAAGCCGGTCATCAGATTCTCCTCGACACTGAGCCGGGGAAACACATCACGCCCCTGGGGCACATAGGCGATCCCGCGCCGGGCACGTGCGAACGGCGCCAGGCGGGCGATATTCTCGCCATCCCATGTGACCGACCCGCTGCGGATGGGCGTGTGCCCCGTCAGGCCCCGCAGAAACGACGTCTTGCCGACGCCGTTGCGCCCGAGCAAACAGGTGATCTTGCCGCGTGTGGCCGAAATATGCGCGCCACGCAGGATATGACTGGCGCCGTAGTAGAGATTGATGTCGGTGGCTTCGAGCATGATCAGCGTCCCAGATAGACTTCGATAACGCGCGGGTCGGACTGGACAGTGTCCATCGAGCCTTCCGCAAGGACACTGCCCTCATGCAGTACCGAGACCGTGCAATCGAGATTGCGCACAAATTCCATATCGTGCTCGACGACGACCAGCGAATGGTCCTTGGCAATCTCCATCAGCAGCGCCACCGTCTGCTCGGTCTCCGCGTCGCTCATGCCGGCCACAGGCTCATCGAGCAGCATCAGCTCCGGCTCCTGCGCCAGCAACATGCCGATCTCGAGCCACTGCTTCTGACCGTGGCTGAGGTCGCCGGCCAGATCCGCGCGCCGCTCCGTCAGCCGGATTGTTTCCAGGGTCGCCTCGATCCGGGTCAATTGCTCGCCGCGGATACGCGCAAACAACGTCTCGGCGATCGTCCGCTTGGTCTTCTGCGCGAGATAGATATTCTCGAAGACCGAAAGGCTCTCGAACACCGTCGGCTTCTGAAATTTCCGGCCGATGCCCAGATTGGCGATATCGGTCTCGTCGAGATGGGTGAGATTCACGTCGTCGGCAAAAAGCACGCGGCCCGTATCGGGACGGGTCTTGCCGGTGACCACGTCCATCATCGTCGTCTTGCCCGCGCCGTTCGGCCCGATGATCGCGCGCATTTCGCCGCGCCGGATGATCAGGTTCAGGCTGTTGAGCGCCTTGAAACCGTCAAAACTGACCGACACACCTTCGAGATAGAGGATTGATGGTTCGTTCGCGGTCAGGGGGGCGCCCTCGGGCGCTCGATCAAGCATCGGCACGACGCAGCCTCCGTCCGATCGCCGCGGTCAATTCACCCGAGCGCAGCGATTTGTAGACCCCGACGATCCCGTTGGGCATGGCGAGGGTCACCAGAATGAACAGGGCGCCGAGGAAGAACAGCCAGATTTCCGGCGCGGCGGCGGTGAAATAGGTCCGCGCGCCGTTGACTGCGAACGCCCCGATAATCGCACCGAACAAGGTGCCGCGCCCGCCCACGGCGACCCAGATCGCCATCTCGATGGATTTGGCGGGCGCGAACTCGCCCGGGTTGATGATGCCCACCTGGGGCACATAGAGCGCACCCGCGAGCCCGGCGAGCATGGCCGACAATGTGAAGACGAACAGCTTCGCGTTGGTGACGGAATAACCGAGGAAACGGACCCGGCTCTCCGCGTCGCGCACCGCGATCAGGAGCCGGCCGAGCTTCGAACTCACCACGGCCCGGCAGATCAGATAGACAAGCAGGAGGGCGACGGCCGTCGCGGTATACAGACCGACCTTGGTCGTATCGCGCGACAGTTCGAAACCCAGGATATCCTTGAAGTCGGTCAGGCCGTTATTGCCGCCGAAGCCCATCTCGTTGCGGAAGAAGGCGAGCATGAAGGCAAACACCATCGCCTGGCTGATGATGGAGAAATAGACACCCGTGATCCGGGAACGGAAGGCGAGCCAGCCGAAGACGAAGGCCAGTGCCCCGGGAACCGCCAGCACCATCAGGGCGGCAACCCAGAAATGGTCGAAGCCGAACCAGTACCAGGGCACTGAATCCCAGTTCAGGAACACCATGAAATCCGGTAGATCCGGGTTGCCGTAGACGCCCCGTTCGCCGATCTGACGCATCATGTACATGCCCATGGCGTAGCCGCCGAGCCCGAAGAACGCGCCATGGCCCAGACTGAGAATGCCCGCATAACCCCAGATCAGATCAAGCGACAGGGCCAGGATCGCGAAGGCCAGATACTTGCCCAGGGTCGCGACCCAGAAGGTCGAGAGATGAAAGAACGAGCCTTCCGGCACGGCGAGATTGAGAAACGGCACGACGAAGATCGCGACGAAGCCCAGCGCCAGGATGGTGGTCCAGCCGCGCTTGCTTTCCATGGCCAGAAGCCGTGCTGAGATCGGTCCCATTTTCTGTTCCTCCGATCAGGACTCGGCTGCACGCCCTTTGAGGGCGAACAATCCGCGTGGGCGTTTCTGGATGAACAGGATGATGATCACGAGCACGACCACCTTGCCGAGGATGGCGCCGGAGACCGGTTCGAGGAACTTGTTGACGATCCCGAGACTGAAGGCGCCGACGATCGTGCCCCAGAGGCTGCCGACACCGCCGAACACGACGACCATGAAGCTGTCGACGATGAAGTTCTGGCCCAAATTGGGGCTGACATTCGAGATCTGGCTCAACGCCACACCGGCGACGCCGGCAATGCCCGAGCCGAGCGCGAAGGTCAGCGCGTCGACCTGACCGGTACGAATACCCATCGCCGACGCCATGCCGCGATTCTGGGTCACGGCGCGCATTTGCAGACCGAACCGGCTGTAGCGGATGAAGGCCGCAAGGGCCGCCACGACCATGATGCAGAATATGACGATATAGATGCGGTTGAGGGTCACGGAAACACCACCGCCGAACGAAACCGCACCGGCAATCCAGTCCGGGTTGGCGACCTCTCGGTTGTTGGCCCCGAACAGCGACCGCACGAGTTGCTGCAGGATAAGGCTGACGCCCCATGTCGCAAGCAGGGTCTCAAGCGGCCGGCCATACAGGAAACGAATACAACCGCGCTCGATCAGCACACCGAACGCGGCGGCCACGAAGAAGGCTGCCGGAATGGAAACCAGCACATAAAGCCCGAAAAACTCCGGTGATACTGTCGCGCGGAAAATTTCCTGGACGATGAAGGTTGTGTAGGCCCCCAACATGATCATCTCGCCATGGGCCATGTTGATCACGCCCATGACGCCAAACGTGATCGCCAAACCGATCGCGGCGAGCAAAAGCACGGAGCCCAGGCTAAGCCCGAAGATCAGGTTCTCCGCAATCCCAAACAGCGCCAGCCGGTCGTTGATGTCGTCGACCGCCTCCTGAAGTGCCGCGCGCACCTCCGCGTCCGGTTCGACCGGCGCACCATCGATTTCGAGAAGCCGCTGCTCGAGCGCCGACTTGATGTCGGGATCGCTCCGCTCCGCCAAGGTCGCGACGGCGGCGAAGCGCAAGGCTGTATCGTCAGACGCAAGCTCCAGCATCGCGATACCCGTCTCGAGCGTGTCTCGGATCCTGGATACCGTCTCGCGATCCCGCGCTCTTTTTAGCAACGTCAGCGCATCATCGGTCGGGCTGGCAATGACATTCCGTGCCGCCTCCAACCGGTCGTCCGCGTTTGGACTGAAGAGTGCGAGCTGACCGAGAACACCACGGATCTGTCCGCGCAGCTTGTTATTGGCGATGATTTTCTTGAGTTCACGGCTGCCCGCCGTCTCAAGGGCTTCCGCAGTGACGGGGCTTGTTACGTTGAACACGTCCCCGGCCCGTTCGGCGATGACGACAAGCTTGTCGGCCTTGCGTCGATAAAGCCGACCGTCGGCAATGGCCTGAAGCACGTCTATAGCGCGTTCGTCGCCCAACGCGCCCAGCGCGTCGATAGCTGCGGCCTTGTCGGAGAATTTGCGTTCGTCCAGTGCCTGGACCGCATTCGCGAAGGGATCGTCTGCGGTGGTTGCAGACTGTGCGGTGGCGGGCGCCGATACCGCTGCCATGAGCACCAGAAACATCAACACACCGCCCAAGAGGGCAATGATGCCGTTTGGACGCACTGCGCCCGTGGAATGGCCCGTAGCCATAAGAAACCGTCCCGATTTAGCGTTTGAATTATTATTTATTGTTTGGGGCCGGTACCGGCCGCCCCGGAAATTACAGGGCGGCCGACATCGGGTAGGCGCTTAGTTCGTCAGGTGTTTCGGCTTCTCGCAGTTGCCGCAGACCCAGGGGTAGGTCCAGTCGGCGGTGAGCTTGGCACTTTCGGGAATGAAGTCACTCCAGGCATCACCCACGACCACACCTTCGGTCTCCCAAACGGTGGCGAACTGGCCGTCGTCCTGAATTTCGCCGATGAGAACCGGCTTGGAGAGATGGTGGTTCGTGTTCATCACGGCCACACCGCCCGTCAGGTTGGGAACTTCCTGGCCATACATGGCCTGGCGGACCGCATCGATGTTCGTTGTGCCGGCCTGCGCGACTGCCTGGGCCCACATGTTGAAGCCGATATAGTGGGCTTCCATCGGGTCATTGAAGACACGCTCGTCGCTGCCGATGAACGCATGCCACTTCGCGATGATGTCAGAATTCTCCGGGGCATCGACGCTCATGAAGTAGTTCCACGCGGCGAGATGGCCGACGAGCGGCGCGGTGTCGATACCGGCAAGCTCTTCTTCACCGACAGAGAAGGCGACGACGGGAATGTCTTCCGCCTTGATGCCCTGGTTGGCGAGTTCCTTGTAGAACGGCACGTTGGCATCACCGTTGATGGTCGAGACCACGGCCGTCTTCTTGCCCGCCGCGGCGAACTTCTTGATGTCCGACACGATGGTCTGCCAGTCGGAGTGTCCGAACGGCGTGTAGTTGATCATGATGTCTTCGGCCGGAACGCCCTTTGCCTTGAGGAAGGCTTCGAGGATCTTGTTGGTCGTGCGGGGATACACATAATCCGTACCCGCGAGAACCCAGCGCTTGGCCGCGCCGCCATCTTCGCTCATCAGATATTCGACAGCGGGAATAGCCTGCTGGTTCGGCGCGGCGCCCGTGTAGAAGATATTGCGCGAGGATTCTTCACCCTCATACTGGACCGGATAGAAGAGCATGCCGTTCAGCTCTTCGAAGACCGGCAGCACCGATTTGCGCGACACCGAGGTCCAGTTGCCGAACACGACATCGACCTTGTGCTGTTCGATCAGCTCACGTGCCTTTTCGGCAAACAGCGGCCAGTCGGATGCCGGGTCGACGACAACAGCCTCAAGCTGCTTGCCGAGCAATCCGCCCTTCTTGTTCTGCTCGTCGATAAGGAACAGCATGACGTCTTTCAGCGCAGTTTCACTGATGGCCATGGTTCCGGACAGGGAATGAAGGATCCCTACCTTGATGGTGTCGGCCGCCTGTGCCGACGCGCTCATCGCCAGCGATCCTGCGAGCACGCTCGCCGCTGCGATGGTCTTTAGGCTTTTGAACATTCTCTGCCTCCGGGCTTTATGGTTGTTGCGATGCAACATAATTAGCAAAGCTCGTGCCAGACAGGCGGAGACTTATAAGGCCTTGAATCCATGTAACTATGATCGTGCGAACCGCCGGAATGGCGAGTTATTGTGCAGGTAAAATGCCTATTTTATGACCATTATAAATTTGATGCCTGTTTTTTATGCACTTCGTGCGCGTATCACAGGGGGCCGATGCTTGCCCGAACCCGGAATTCCGGGCAGCCTTGGCAGTAGCGGCCACGATTGGAGCGGAAAGCCTTGAGAGACCTGACCGGACGCTGTCATTGCGGCAATCTCGTTATTTCCTTTCAAACCAACCTGCCCGCAGCCGATATGGTGCCGCGGGCGTGCCAGTGCTCATTCTGCCGTCTGCATTCGAGCGCGGCCGTCTCGGACCCAACCGGGCATGTCATTTTTCGCGTAAAGAATCCTGACCAGTTGAGCCGCTACACATTTGGGCTCGGCAGCACGGAATTCCTGATTTGCCGGACCTGCGGCGTCTATGTCGGGGCCTTCATGCCCGACAATGATCGCGGTGGCGAACCCGGCAACGAAAAGGCCTTTGCCAACGTCATGACAAGCGTGCTCGACGCGCGCGCAGAGATTTCGAACCCGCCCGTCCCGGTGCACCGGTCACAGGAAAACCTCGAGGAACGACGCGAACGGCGGCGCGCCATGTGGACCCCGGCGACGCTGATTCAGGCGCCGCGGTAGCGTAACCGCGTGGTGGCCAAACGTTACCCGTCAGCCCCGCTAATCGCCGTCCCCATCCGCCCCCGCAGCCGCGAGAATCTGCTGCGCCGCCACGACCACGGGGTTGTCGATCATCTCGCCATCAACAGTCGCGATACCGCCTTTGGCGGCCTCCGACGCAGCGACGATGCGTCGGGCACGCGCGACCTCTTCCTCGCTCGGTGCAAACACCGCATGTATGACACTCACCTGGCGCGGATGAATCGCGATTTTTCCGTCAAACCCCATGCTGCGGATCAATTCCGTATCGCCACGCAGTCCGTCAACGTCGTTGAAATCCGGCCAAATGCCATCGATGGCAGCAATACCGGCCTGCCCGGCCGCCGCGGCAATACGTCCGCGGCCATAGGCCAGGGCCGCAGCGCTCATGTCACTCCCCAGCTCCGCCGC
Organism: Alphaproteobacteria bacterium; assembly: GCA_039980135.1. Taxonomy (NCBI): domain Bacteria; kingdom Pseudomonadati; phylum Pseudomonadota; class Alphaproteobacteria; species Alphaproteobacteria bacterium. The sequence continues at coordinate 962,389 of JBDXCV010000003.1, read as the reverse complement.
ATAATCGGCGGACCCGAATCCCACCGCGACATTGCGCAGAACCGAACCGGCAATCTCTGCGACCCGGTCGAGACCTTCCGCCGATTCAACGACAGGTATCAGGTCGATGTCCTTGTCCGCCGCCGACAGCAGCTCATCGAGCCAGCGCAACTCCTCACCACTCGACGCCTTGGGGATAAACAGTGCGTGCGGTGCCGCATCGCTCGCCAGCAGCGCGAGCAAGTCATGCAGTCCCAACGCGGTGCGGGGGCTGTTGATGCGCAAAACCCAGCGCGGGCCGGCCGGCAAGGGCCCCGCGAGATACGCGAGCGCCGTCGCGCGGGCCGTCTCCTTGTCGTCCCGTGCTACCGCGTCCTCAAGATCGATGCACACCATATCGGCACCCGCCGCAGCGGCTTTCTCGAACCGGTCGGGACGGGTCGCGGGAACAAACAACAAGCTTCGCCAGAGATTAGGCATCGCGATATTCCTTGGGATTGGGCCACATTTGATCAACGATCGGAACCAAGATCAGCCTGATGCATATTCATGTCAATTCCGACAGACGCGACATTCCTGAATGAGTGATTCACCCGCCGCTTCGCGACGCCTCTGGCTGGTCCTGTTCGCTGTCACACTTGTGCAGGTACTGGCCACGTACGCCAGTTTGACAGTCGCCGCCATTGCGCCGGCCGTGGCCGACGGCGTCGGCGTTCCGGTGGAGTTTATCGGCTTCCAGGTCGCCGTGATCTATACCGGCGCATCATCCGTTTCGGCACTGTCGGATTTTTTGCTCCGACGCTGGGGGCCGGCGCGCGTGAGCCAGATCAGCCTGGGCCTGTGCGGTGGCGGCGCGGCCTTGTCGGCCATCCCATCGGTCCCGGTCATGGCGCTCGGGGCGTTGTGCCTGGGGTTTGGCTACGGGATGACCAACCCGTCGGCGACCCAAGTATTGATGAAACTGACCCCCAACAGCGCGCGCAACTTCGTTTTTTCAGTGAAACAGACCGGCGTACCGTTTGGCGGCATGGCCGCAGGTCTCATCGCGCCCGGTGCCACGGAAGCGTTCGGCTGGCAGGCCGCGCCACTGATCGTGGCGGTGTGCTGCGTGGTCCTGATGTTCGCCCTCCAACCCTGGCGCAACAGCTGGGATGCGGACCGAAATCCGGGCGCGCGGCTCGACGCCGGGGCCTTCGCGGCCCTGTCGATGGTCTGGCGTATACCGGCGCTGCGCTGGCTCAGCATCGGCGGGTTCACCTACGCCTTTACCCAGCTCTCGCTCTCGACATTTGCGGTCACCATTCTGGTGGTCGAGGCACAATTCTCGTTGGTGGCCGCCGGCGCGGTTCTCGCGGCGATCCAGGCGGCCGGCATCATCGGCCGCGTGGCCTGGGGGCTGATCGCCGATCGTTGGGGAATCGGCGACAATTTGCTGATCCTCATGGGCGTGATGAACCTGGCCGGTGCCTTCGCCATGATCTGGATCGGGCCGAACTGGCCAATCTGGATGGTTTACTTCTTTTTCGTCGCCTTCGCGGCGAGCGCGCTCGGCTGGACCGGCGTGTTCATCAGCTCGACGGTTGGGCACGCACCGCGCGAGCAATCCGGCGCAGTGGCCGGCGGGATCGGTGTGCCCGTTTACGCCGGCGTGATTTTCGGAACGGCTGTCCTGTCCGCGCTCGCCGATACGATGGGCAGCGTGTCGAACACATATGCCGTCGTGATGGGGGTTGTTACAGTCGGTCTGATCGCGTTCGTCATGGCCCGCCGCCACGCGCGTTAGGTGCGTGTCAGGCCTTGCCGATCCGCGGCACGTCGGACGAGTGGTCGCCGAACGATTTTTGCAGCACCGAGGTGCTGTTCTCGGCGAGCGCGATGCTCTCGGCAAGATGATTCAGGATCTTGATGTTGTTATTGATCACCGCGGTCGCCTCGGGGCGGCCGTCATCCATTATCTTCGTCGCACGCTGAATGATCTCATTGCGAATGGCCGTGAGAATGACTTCGAGCTTGTACCCGTCAGGGTTCTCGTCGTTCACCAGGAAACCAGACATGATCGCACTCCGCGTTAGATAACGATCGTTCCTTACTAAATCATTGGGATAAACAAACCCTTACCGGGCCAGCGCTTAGTTCAGCACAAACCCGGCATAGCCGCTGGCCGCGACCTCGTCGCATTTGCGGATATACACGGGAAATCCGCCGCTATAGGGCAGGATCACCCGCGGCTTTCCGGGAATGTTGGAGCCGAAGTACCAGGACTGGCAGGTCGCACGGAGCGACAGGTCGCCCACCTCGTTGACATGTTCGACCCAGGATTCTTCGGCCACCGCTTCCGCTTCGATCCGGTGTTTGTCGTGGCGCCGCATATGGTCGATACAATCCGCGATCCAGTCCACATGCTGTTCGATGGAAGGGATCATGTTGGTCAGCACGGACGGGCTGCCCGGCCCCGTGATCGTGAACAGGTTCGGGAATCCGGCGATGCCGAGGCCCAGATAGGCGCGCGGTCCGTCTTCCCACTTATCGCGCAACGCGAGGCCATCCACCCCCTTGATATCAATCCGCTTGAGCGACCCCGTTACCGCATCGAAACCGGTCGCAAGGACCAACGCATCGACCTCGTAGACCTGACTGTCGACGCACACACCCTCCTGTGTGATCCGGTCGATCGGCGCCTTGCTGATATCGACCAGGGAGACATTGTCGCGATTGTACGCCTCGTAATAGTCGGTCCCGACGCAAAGTCGCTTGCACAGAAACAGCTGTTTGGGCGCGAGCAGCTCCGCGGTCTGCGGATCGTCGACAATTTCGCGGATCTTGTCCCGGATAAATTCCGACGCGGTTTCGTTGGCTTCGTCGCTGGTCTGGAAGTCCGCATAGGCGGCCATGAAGGCCAGCCCCCCCTGGGCCCAGCGCGCCTCATACTCACGGTCGCGTTCCTCTTTCGAAACCGCCAATGCCGACGGGCCGGCGACGGGGAAATAATTACCCGAGAAGCTTTCCTTCGCCCGCGCGCGCAACTCGGGATAGTTGGCCTTGATCTCGGCCACCTCGTCGGCCTCCATCGGCCGGTTTCGGGACGGAATCACATAGTTCGCGGTTCTTTGAAACACGTGGAGATGGGCGGCCTGTTCGGCGATCACGGGAATCGACTGCACACCCGAAGACCCTGTCCCGATCAGCGCGACCCGCTTGCCCGTGAAATCCACGCCATCGTCCGGCCAATGGGCCGTGTGGTATGTCTCGCCCGCAAACGCCTCTAGCCCATCGAATTCTGGGTAGTTCACCGCCGACAGACACCCCGTAGCCATGATGCAGTAGCGTGCCGACATGCTGGCGCCGTCGCCTGTCACGATACGCCAAAGACCGGCGTCCTCATCCCAGGCCGTGGAATCGACACGCGTCTCGAATTTGATATCGGGGCGCAACTCAAACCGGTCGGCGACATGGCAGGCATATTTATGGAGGTCGGCCTGCGACGGATAGCGTTCCGGCCAGTCCCATTCCTGCTGGAGTTCCTCGGAGAACTGATAGGAATAGAACATCGTCTCCGTGTCGACGCGCGCACCGGGATAACGGTTCCAGTACCAGGTGCCGCCGACATCGGCCCCGGTTTCGAACACCCGCACCGACAGGCCGAGCCCGCGCAACCGGTGCAGCATATACATGCCGGCAAACCCGGCACCGACGACAATGGCATCAAAATCAGGGGTATTCTTCGTCATCGCAGGCTTCAGGCACCCATCATTTCGCGGGCCAGTTCGAGGTTCGACGGGTCGGGTTCCAACTCACCCGCCTGAATGCGCCGGGTGATCTCGGTCACGGCCGCGTTGACCGGCGTCGCCTGGCCCTGTTTCGCGCCTTCATTAACCACAAGCCCATTGATCAGATCGACCTCGCTGTAGCGGCCCTTCAAATGATCCTGGAGGACACAGTCACGGGCCGCCGGGCCGATATCGGCCGCCAGCTTGTCGAGCATCTTTTCGAGCAATCGGTTGGTGTCCTTCACATCCTCCGGCGTTAGTCCGAAGATCGGCTGGATCGTGTGGCCCAGCGTCTGGCCGACCGCGAGCGCCTCGGTGCCGGCCCGAAGCGTGAACTCCCGCATCCCCGGAATCTTCATCGCCTCATACAGGGTCAGGCCGAGCATCGCGAGCGGGCCAAGACACATGGTGTTGACCACCAGCTTCATCCATTTGGCGGAAATGATCTCGTCCGAAATCGAGACATTGCCGACATGGGACAGCAGTTCCTCGATCTCGCCGACACGCCCGGCTGTCGCCGCGTTGACGGCGCCGATCCCGAACCAGGTGTGATCGCGCGTCGTGTTCCGTTGCACAATGCCCGGTGTAAAAATCTCGGACGACATCTCCATGACACAGCCCAGGGTGCGCTCGGGGCCGACAATCTCCTCGATATCGTCGAGCATCATCGCGTTTTGGACCCCCACCAGGAGGCCGTCTTCCTTGAGGTAGGGCTTGATAAGCTCGCAGGCCCAGCGCGTGTCGTAGGCCTTTACCATCACCAGCACGACGTCGAACATCTCGTTGAGCGTGCAGACATCGCACAGGTGATACGCCTCGACCGGCACGGTGATTGTCTCGGCGGGGAAATCGATCTGCAGCCCATTGGCGCGCATCGCCTCGACATGCGCCGGCCACTGATCGATCAGGACCACATCCAATCCGGCGTGCGTCAGGGCGGCGGCAGTGCCGCCGCCATTGGCACCCGTCCCGACGACTGCGATTTTCTTGCTCATGGATTCCCCCTGCGCTCCGGTGTTCTTCCACCGGGATCATCTTGTGGCGCCCATATTAGGCAAGTTGGAAGCGAATCCCAAAAACCTTGTGAGACCCGCCGCACCGAAACGTGAAGACGAATTATCGCCGCGACGCGTGACCGGGACAGCCCGCGGCCCATAATGACAGGGATGGGACGCGCCACGACCGAACGGCGCGGACAAGGAGGGAAATCATGAGCAACAAATTCGACATCGTCATTATCGGCGGCGGCAATGCGGGCTTCGGCGTGTCTGCCGTGGCCAGCGAAGCCGGCAAAACAATCGCCTTCGTCGAGGAATGGGATTTCGGCGGCACCTGCCCGAACCGGGGCTGCACACCGAAGAAGGTGCTTGTGGCCGCCGCACATGCGCTGCACGAGATCGAGCTGGCCGGTGTGCATGGCATCGATGTGGGAGAACCGAAGCTCGACTGGACGAAGTTGATCGATCGGGAGAAGGACATGATCGATTTCATCCCCGACGCCATGGCCGGGGTCGCGGAAAAGCGGGGCAAGGTGTTCCGCGGCCATGCAAAATTCACGGGCCCGAACAGCATCGACGTGGACGGCACGTCTCTCGAGGCCGACAACATCGTCATCGCGACGGGATCCAAGCCGCGCGGCCTGCCCATCCCGGGTGCCGAGTTGATGATCACCTCGGACGAGGTGCTGTCGGAGCGTGAACAGCCCGAATCCGTGGTCTTCATCGGCGGCGGCGTCATCGCCATGGAATTCAGCCATGTCTATGCGCGCGCGGGGACCGAGGTCACGATCCTCGAGGCGCTGCCCCAACTCCTCCCGCGTCTCGACGCCGACGCCGTTGGCGCCATTCAGGCCGAGACCGAACGGATCGGCGTGACCGTGAAGACCGGCGTAAAAGTGACCGAAATCCGCAAGGATAGCGGCGTCCTGACGGTCGAATTCGAACATGACGGCAAGGCCCGGACTGTCAGCGCGGCGCGCGTGGTCAACGGGGCGGGCCGGGTCGCCAATGTCGACACGCTCGACCTCGAAGCCGGCAACGTGAAACATGACGGCATCGCGGTCGATGTCGATGCGCACCTACGCTCGACCTCCAACCCTTCCGTCTGGGTCTGCGGGGACGCGCTCGTTACCTCGCCCCAGCTTTCGCCCCTTGCCACTTATGAAGGGCGCATCGTCGGCAGGAATATCGTGGAGGGGCCAGTCGAGACGCCTGACTACGCCGTCGTACCGAACTGCGTCTACACGGTCCCGGCGCTGGCCAGCGTCGGCCTGACGGAGCACGAAGCCGAAGAACGGGGAGTGAAGGTCAACGCGACAACCAACGACATGACCGGTTGGTTTTCCGGCAAGGCCTACGGCGAAACGGTAGCCTGGTCGAAGGTTCTGGTCGACGCGGACACGGACCAGATCGTTGGCGCCCAGATGGTTGGACATAGCGGCGAAGAACTGATCCAGCTGTTTGCCTTCGCCATGACACACGGGATTACGGCGAGCCAGATCAAGAACACGCCCACCGCCTTTCCGACCTTCGCATCGGACGTCAAAAATCTGTTCTAGCGAATGCAAAAGGGGCATGACCGCCGCCGGTCATGCCCCTTCCACAAGTCCTGATATCCCGGTCAGCTGCCAGGCGCGTATTTGCCCGTGAGCTGCGGCGTGAACCGGCCCTCATGGCCCTCTTTCGAGGTGTGTTCGAAGCGGGTCACGCGGGCCCAGGTGCGTTTCAGTTCATCCTCGATATTTATCGTCAGACGACCACAGCCTTCGACTTCGAGTTCCACCTTATCGCCGTCCTGGAACGGGTTGAGCCCACGATGGTTGGTGCCGGTCGCGACGACATCGCCGACCTCCAGCGCATGGATCGAGCTGAGATACTCGATGATTCGCGGGATCTTGTGGGCCATATCGTCGGTGTTGAAGTCCTGCATCAGGTCCCCGTTTACCCAAAGCTTGACGTCCAGGTTTTGCGGGTCATCGAACTCGTCCGCGGTCACGAGCCAGGGACCGAGCGGTGCAAACGTGTCCCGGTTCTTCGCTTCGAAGAACACGTTGACCGGGGTCGGCATGTTGCGGGCAGAGCCGTCGATGAAATTGAAATAGCCGAAGATGTAGTCCATCGCCTCGCTGGCCGGCACGTTGTGCGCGCGCTTGCCGATCACAAGTCCCAGCTCCGCTTCGCCCTCGAAGATCGACGCGGGAATATCGGCAAGGACCATCGTGTCGCCATCGCCAATGACCGTGCTGCCGGCCTTGGTGAACGCATTGATCTGCGCCGGCGCCGGCAGCGTGCCGTTCTCCATATAGTTGACCGCCATGCAATCGATATTGCCGGGACGGGGCAGCGGCGGGCGAATGCGCACACTGGCCACGGGAATGCCCTCTCCCGACGCGGCGGCTTTCTCCAGCCGATCGCGATATTCATCGAACCGCGCAATCAGGCCGTTGATCAGGTCATGCGGGCCGGTGTGCGGGATATCCTGCACTTCGGCGGATACATCCACCACATCATCGCCACGCAACACGCCAAGTCTGAAATCGTCGAAATACAGTATTTTCATCCCGCTTCCCCAAGTTTATCGGTCGATCCGTTGCCGTTCCGGCTGCGCTTTCTAGCAGACCCGGTGCCCCGGTTGCGACCCCGTACGTCCGCCATGCGACCACAGCGAAGGTTGCCCCTCGCGCCGGCCCGGATGATCCGCTAGCCTCAGGCCCAGCCGAAACACATCCGACATGACCGCAAGGACGGAAAGACGATGAAAGCATCCTACTTCGAAGCCCATGGTGCACCTGAGGTTCTGATCTACGGGGACCTCCCCGATCCGGTGCCGGGTCCCGGCGAGGTCATCGTCGACATCCATGCCGCCTCGGTGAACGCGGCCGACGTCAAGGTCCTTGCCGGCGGCACTTACGGCGAGATCGAGAATTTCCCCTACATCCTGGGGCGGGATTTCTCGGGTGTGGTCGCCAGCCTCGGCGAGGGCGCAGACGATTTCGCCGTCGGCGATGCGGTGTTCGGCGTGTGCGAGCGCGGTCAGGAGGGGACCTATGCCGAGAAGATCGCCATGAACCAGGCGCTGCTCACGCATAAACCCGACAACCTGTCCCACATCGATGCCGCCGCACTCGCATTGCCCGGGCTCACGGCAATCATCTCGATCGAGGAGACGATCAAGCTGCAGGCGGGCGAGAAGATCCTGATTCAGGGCGGCGCGGGCGGCGTCGCGGGTTTCGCGATCGAACTCGCCAAACATATCGGCGCCCATGTCATCACCACCTGCAGCGCGCGGAATATCGACTATGTGCGCGGCCTCGGCGCCGACGAGGTAATCGACTACAACGCCCAGGATTTCACCGAAATCCTGACGGATTGCGACGCCGTGTTCGAGACGGTTGGAGGCGACGTGACCCAAAAATCATTCGCGGTCCTGAAGCCGGGCGGCCGGCTGGCCGGTATCGCCTCGGGCCCGAAGGCACCCGTCTCCTCGCGCGACGACGTGCAGTCCCTGCGCCCCGCCGTCGGCCGGGACCGAAAATACATGGAACGTATCATTGAGCTCCAGGCGGCGGGCGTCGCGCACGTGCCTCCTGTTGAAGTTTATGCGCTTACGGAGGCGCCAGCGGCCTTGCAGAAGAGCGCGGGCCGCCACCTGACAGGCAAGCTCGTCATCCAGGTCCGCTAGGGGCGATGCTCTACATCATCTACCAGGAGGACGGGCCGGATTCGCCGGCGCTGCGCGCGGCGCACAAACCGGCCCACTTTGCCTATCTGGAAGAGCATAAGGACATTCTCGTGCTCGGCGGCGCCATGCTGGCCGACGACAATGAGGCCCGGATCGGCAGCGTGCTGATCATCAACGTGCCGGACCGCGCGGCGGCCGACCGGTTTTCCGAGAACGAGCCATTGCGCAAGGCGGGGACCTTCAGGAGCGTGAAAATCACCCGCATGCGCCGCGGCCAGTGGAACCCGGACGCCGCCCCGAAATCCGCCGAGGGCAACTGAGGCCGCGCCGACGCGAAAGGGAACCCGATGTCCAAGACCCAGATCACCTCACCCAAAATGAAGGCCCCCGGCGGCCATTTTTCCCACGCCACAACCGTGGCCGCGCGTGGCCAGCTCGTGTTCATCTCGGGCATGACGGCGCACAAACCGGACGGGTCCGTCGCCGGGGTCGGCGACCCCGAAGCCCAGACCCGACAGGTCTGCGAGAATCTGAAGGCCGCCGTCGAGGAAGCCGGCGGCACGATGGCCGACATCTGCCGGGTCGATGTGTTCGTCCGGAACATGGAGCATTTCGACGCGGTGCATAAGGTTCGCCGCGCGTATTTCGCACCGCCCTTGCCCGCCTCGACAATGGTCGAGGTCACCAAGATGACCCATCCGGATTACCTGGTGGAAATCAGCGCCATCGCCGTCCTCGAAGACGGCTAGCCTCGAACCGTTCAGACATAGTTTTCCGGCTTCGGCGCCGGCCGGTCGAGGATCATGTCGGCGGCTTTCTCGGCAATCATCACGGTCGGCGCATGGGTGTTGCCCCCGACGAGGGTCGGCATCACCGAGGCATCCACCACGCGCAGTCCTTCCACGCCGCGCACCTGCAGCCTCTCATCAACCACCGCCTTCTCATCGCTGCCCATGCGGCAGGTGCCGACCGGGTGATAGACGGTGCCCCCGGAGTTCCGGATAAACGCGTCGATCTCGGCGTCCGAGCGCACATTCGGATCGGGCCATATCTCCCCGTCGCTCAACGCCGCCAGGGCGGGCTGGTGCATGACCTCGCGCATGATCTTGAAACCTTCGCGCATCGTTTCCCGGTCGCGGGCTTCCGACAGATAGTTTGGAGCAATGACGGGAGCCTCGCCGGGGTCGGCCGATCGCAACCTGATCTCCCCACGGCTTTCCGGGCGCAGCTGGCAGACATGGCACATGAAGGCGTCGGGTCGCGTGTGGTCGGGTGTGTGACTGGCGAAGGGTCGCCGGATCAGCGACAGCAGGTTCCCGGCACTGAAGTGAAACTGGATGTCGGGCATTTCCAGGCTTTCCGACGTGCGCAGGAACGCGCCGCCTTCCAGCGGGAAACCCGCCGCCGGGCCGGATCGCAGCACCGCCGCGCGGGCGAGTGAAACCGCACCCCGTTCGGTCCGCGTCAGGTCATCGGTCAGGGTGCGAACCCTGGACATATGTACCGTATGGACACACAGATGATCCTGCAGGTTTGCGCCCACATCGCGCTGATCCAGAAACACATCGAGGCCGAGCGCGCGCAGCTCGTCCGCGCGCCCGATGCCGGAGAGCATCAACAGTTGCGGTGAGTTCACCACGCCGCCGGACAGCAGCACCTCGCGATCGACGCGCGCGAGATGCTCATGGCGCCCCTGCACATATCGAACCCCGACGGCCCGGCCCCCCTCGAACACCACACGCCGGGTCAACGCGCCCGTCTCCACCGTCAAATTCGGGCGGCCGAGCGCCGGGCGCAGATAGGCCGCGGCCGCGCTCCAGCGCCGCGCGTTGCGGATGTTGAACTGGTAGCGTCCGAAGCCCTCCTGCTCGGGGCCGTTGAAATCATTGTTGGTCGGATAGCCGGCCTGTGCGCCGGCCGCGACAAACGCGTCGAACAGCGAATGATCATGGGCCGCATCGCTGACCGTCAACGGGCCATCCCCGCCGTGAAACGCATCGCCGCCGCGGACATTGCCTTCCGCCCGTTTGAAATAGGGCAGGACATCGGCATAGGACCAGCCGGCTAGACCCTGTTGGCGCCAGAGGTCATAGTCGCGCGCATGTCCGCGGATATAGATCATGCCGTTCAGGGAGGATGACCCGCCCAGGGTCTTGCCGCGCGGCCAGGGAATGCGGCGACCCGCAAGATTTTCCTGGGGCTCGGTCTCGAACTGCCAGTTGTATTTCGGATTGGGGATCACCCGTCCATTGCCGACAGGGATATGGATCAGCGGATGTGCATCGCGCGGACCCGCCTCGAGCAGCAACACGCGCAGATTCGGATCCGCGCTCAGGCGATGGGCCAGGACGCAGCCGGCGCTCCCGGCACCGACAATGATGTAGTCAAAACTGTTCACGGAGCCCACCACACGTCTCAAATTTCGGTTGTCGAGAATGCCGCATTGACTTTTCCGCCATTGTGACCTTTTTTACGGGTGCTGCTGAAGCAGTTCCTGGCGCCACGGCCGTGAAATTTTAATCAGCGTTTTCAACGCATTATGCTGAATGATAGCCCAAACCGAAATGGCGGGGCGGTCATATTTCGCGCGATCGGCGGACCAGAAAAAGCGAATTACAGTACGATCCTGCCGCAAAAGCGGCATGTTCGTGGGGGAAGATTGGTGGCGTTCGGGACACGACGAACGCCATTCTAGAAGGAGCAGGCCGTGACACAGATCGGTGCAGAGTTGGAAGGCGCGAACGCGCAGGCGACCAGCGGAGACGCGGTCAGCGAGACGGAAGCCTATGGCCGCGCACGCGCGCAGGGCGATGACGCGACCGAGCGCGCATGCATGGTTTGTGGCAACAAGTTCGAGAGCGAAGGCTGGCACAACCGTTTGTGCGGCAGCTGCCGCAAGCGCAGCGTCGCGGCCGGCTGACACGGCCCTTCGACGCCGCTTCACCGGCCGGTGATGTGCCGGATGATCGCCGAAAAATCGAGCCCCTCATTCCCGGCCGCCGCATAGGCGTCGAAGAGTTCGGTTGCCTGCGCGCCCAGCGGGGTGTTGGCGCCCGTCGCGTTCGCCACCTCCTGTGACAGCTTCAAATCCTTCAGCATCATCGCCACCGTAAAGCCCGCGGCATAGTCGTTATTGGCCGGGGATGTCGGCACGGGCCCGGGAACCGGACAATAGCTGGTCATCGCCCAGCACTGCGCGGTCGCGGTCGAGGAAATATCGAACAGCTTCTGGGCGTCGAGGCCGAGCTTCTCGGCCAGACCGAAGCCTTCGGACACCGCGATCATCTGGATCGCGAGCATCAAATTATTGCAGACCTTCGCGGACTGGCCCGCACCCGCGGCGCCGGCGTGGAAGATGTTCTTGCCCATGGCCTGCAGGATCGGCTCCGCGCGGCCGAAGGCGCTGTCCGTGCCGCCGCACATGAAGGTGAGCGTTCCCGCCGCAGCACCGCCGACACCGCCGGAGACGGGCGCATCGATCACCTCGAGCCCGCGCTTTTCCCCCTCGACGATCATGTCCCGCGCGGTGGGCACATCGATGGTCGAGCAATCGATCACAAGCGCGCCCTTTTCGAGCGCATCCAAAACCCCGTCGTCGTCGATATAGACAGATCGCACATGCGCACCTGCCGGCAGCATGGTGATGACCACCTCGGCGCCCTCGGCCGTGGCCCGGCTGCTATCGGCGGCCATCCCGCCACTCTCCACCGCGCGTTTCACCGCGTCCGCAGAGATGTCGAACACCGACACGCTGTGTCCGGCCGAGACCAGGTTGGCGACCATCGGGCCGCCCATGTTGCCCAACCCGATAAATCCGATCTTCGCCATCATTCTCTCCCTGATTTTCTCTTCACCCGAAACTCGGTTCACCGGCCACGGGTTGAAAATATTCGTCGACATCGGCTTCGCTGACCGCATCAAGCGTCGTCGGGTTCCATTTCGGTGCCCCGTCCTTGTCGATGACAACGGCACGAATCCCCTCGAACAAATCATGACCACGGAAACTGCGGTCGGCAAGGCGGTACTCCATCGCCATGATCTCGGCGATCGAATCGATTTGCGCACCCAGGCGCAGCTGCCGGTGGGTGACCTTCAGCGCAGTCGGCGACTTCGTCAAAAGCGCTTCGATCTGTTCGCGGGCCCAGTCACTGTCCTCGGCGGCGAGCCGGGCCAGGATGTCCTCGACGCTGTCACCGGAAAAACAGCGATCGATCGCGTCGCGATGCGCCGCCAGAGGTGCCTCACCCGGATCGATCGAGAAACCGCGCAGGACCGTCGCGACCGCGTCGCCGTCGAGCACCGCGGCACCGGCCAGGGCGGCGATCAGGTCATCGTTCCGGTCCGCCGGGACATGAACATCACCGATCCCGGCATAGAGGGTGTCGGCGGCCCTCAGGCGGTGGCCGGTCAGCCCGAGATACATGCCGACCTCACCCGGACAGCAGGGCAGGAACCAGCTTGCACCGACATCGGGGAACAGGCCGATACCGGTTTCCGGCATCGCAAACAGGACCCGGTCCGAGACCACACGGTGCGAACCATGCACCGACATCCCCACGCCACCCCCCATCGTCACCCCGTCCATCAAGGCGATATAGGGTTTCGGATAGGTGTGGATCAGCACATTCAGCTTGTATTCCGCCGCATAGTAGGTGGCCCCGAAACCGGTGCCGCGCCCCTCATACAGATCGCGGATATCGCCGCCGGCACAAAACGCCTTTTCACCGGCCCCCCGGATGACCACCGCGTCCACATTGTCATCGACGGCCCAGGCTTCGAGGCCCGGGGCGATGGTGTGAATCATTGACAGGGACAACGCGTTCAGCGCCTTTGGCTTGTTCAGCGTGATCAGGCCAATCCGCCCGCGTTGTTCGAGCAGGACGTCGGGTTCGTCGTTCATGGGGAAACCTGCTAGTGAGAAAACCTACTGACGCAAAATATCTCGGGAAATAATCACGCGCATGATCTCGTTGGTACCTTCGAGAATCTGGTGCACCCGCAGATCGCGCAGATAGCGCTGGATCGGAAACTCGCGCAGGTAGCCATAGCCGCCGTGCAGCTGCAGAGCCTGATTCACCACCTCGAAGCCGGTGTCGGTCGCCACCCGCTTGGCCATCGCCGCGGCCACCGTGGTGCCATGCATCCTGTTGTCGAGCATCCAGGCCGCGCGGTGGATCATCAGGCGTGCGGATTCGAGCTCGGTCGCCATGTCGGCCAGGCGGAACTGTAGCGCCTGGAAATCCGCCAGCGGCTGGCCGAACTGCTTGCGCTCCTTCATATAATCGCGCGTCGCATCGAGACAGGCGCGCGCGCCACCAATCGAGCAGGCGCCGATGTTGAGCCGGCCGCCGTCGAGGCCCTGCATCGCGATCTTGAACCCGTCACCCTCCGCCCCGATCAGGTTTTCGGCCGGGACCCGGCAATCCTCGAAAATCACCGACGCCGTCGGCTGGCTGTTCCACCCCAGCTTCTTCTCCAGCTTGCCGAAGGAAAGACCCGGCGCGTCCTTTTCCACCACGATGCAGCTGATGCCGTTCGGGCTGTCATCCCCTGTGCGTACCATGCAGACATAGACATCCGCCGCCGAGCCGCCCGAGATGAACGCCTTGGACCCGTTGAGGACGTAATGGTCCCCGTCCAGTTTCGCGCTGGTGCGGAGCGCGGCGGCATCCGACCCCGAACCCGGCTCGGTCAGGCAGTAGCTCGCGAAGTGTTCCATGGTCGTCAGTTTGGGCAGGAACTTCGCACGCTGGGCGTCGCCGCCGAAGCTGTCGATCATCCAGGCGCACATGTTGTGGATCGAGATATACGCTGCGGTCGACGGGCAGGCGCTCGCCAGTTCCTCGAAGATGATCGTCGAATCCAGCCGTCCGAGTCCCGAGCCGCCATGCTCCGGATCGCAGTAGATACCGGCCAGCCCCAGCGCCGCGGCGGCGCGCAGGGTGTCCACCGGGAAGATGCACTCCTCGTCCCACATCTCGGCATGGGGCAGCATCTCATCGGTCGCAAAACCGCGCGCCATGTCCTGAATCGCGGACTGTTCTTCCGTAAGCTGAAATTCCACCGTGCGGCCTCGTTCTCTCGTCGCACACGAGTCTAGCCGCTCACACATGCGGAACCAATCCCCGCCCGCGATAGCGGCAGACGGGCGCGAATGCGCTAGACTGGGCGGACAAGGAGCAATGTCATGGCCACCGAGATCGACCCCACCCGCCGGCTGATACTTCTCACGGTGAAGGAAAATGTCAGCCTGACCGCGCTGGACGCCGAGACCGGCGACACGGTCGCTTGCGTGGAGGTCGGCACCCTGAACACGGGCAAACCCCATGAACTGGCGGTGTCCAATGACGGGACACGCGCCTTCGTGTCGCTGTATGGCAGCGCCGATTACGGGCCCAACGTGCCGGACAACCGTATCGCCGTCGTCGACCTCACCGACATGACGCTCGCCGGGCATATAAATCTCGATCTCTACAAGGGTCCCCACGCGCTGGTCATCGACCGGCAGGGAAAGCTCTGGGCGACGGTCGACCCCAACCGCTGTGTGCTGGTGATCGACCCGGACAGCTGGGAGATCGAGCACACGATCTGGCTGCAGACGCCGGGGCATTTCCTCGCCGCCTCTCCCGACGGCAGGACGCTCTATGCATCGGCCAAGGAATATCCGGTGATCACCGAGATCGACATCGAAAGCCGAGAGATCACGGCGCAGATCGCCGTCCCGGTCGGCGCCCAGGCCATCCGCGTCTCCAACGACGGCTCACGCCTGTTCGTCGGCGATTTCCACCGCCCGCTGCTGCATGTGATCGACTGCGCGGCCCGCAAGCTCGTCGCCACACACCCGCTGACCGGCGTGCCCGGCTGGCCGTTCCTGTCGGCGGACGGAAACACACTCGCCGTCAGCACCTATGACGAGCCCAACGACAAGGGCTTCGTCGAATTGCTCGACGCAAATGACCTCGATTCACGTCGCGTCGTGAATGTCGCGGACGAGCCGTTCCACATCCTGTTCAGCGACGACGGAAAGCATCTCCATGCCGCGCTGGGGAACGGCGAGGTGCCGAAGATCGACGTCACGAAGGCGGAAATCGTCGACGGCGGATATCACGCCGGCGGCAGCATGCCCGAGGCGATTGTCGCCTATACTCCGACAGCAACCTGAAGCCGACCGAGGAACCGCCTCATGACCCAGACCGCCGAACTAATCACCGATCCCGACATCGTCGAGGTCGAACTCGACTACATCGTCGACGACGGCATCCCGGCGGTGCGCTACATGGACTGGCCGGAGATGCAGCACAAGGCCCACAAGCCGGCCTACGAGAAAAAGCTGGTGCCCATCCATAATGGCCGCGCCGACCCGGCGCAGTTCACCCTGCCCTCCCACGGCTTCTCCTTCGTCGACCATGATACGAAGGTGCGAGACTTCTATGACGAGGACGAAGTGCGCGCGGTCTACTACCCGGAGACCGAGGCGCTGATCCAGGCCCATAGCGGGGGCGCGAAACGCGTGCTGGTGTTCGACCATACGCTGCGCACCGCCGAGCAGGCGCGCCAGCAGGCCGACCGGGTGCGCAAGGCGGTATATTCGGTCCATAACGACTATACCGAGCGCTCGGCCCCGCAGCGGGTGCGCGACTTCCTGCCTGAAGACGAAGTAGAGGCGGCGCTCGAGAAACGCTACGCGATTATCCAGACTTGGCGGTCGATTGCGCCGCGCGTGGAACGCGACCCGCTCGCGCTGTGCGACGGCAAGACGATCCCCGAAGAGGGTTTCATTCCCTATCAGCGGCGCTACCGCTACCGCACCGGCGAGACGTATCACATCTCCTACAACCCGGCGCACCGCTGGTTCTGGTTCCCGCAGATGACGCGGGAGGAAGCGCTGGTGTTCAAGGTCTACGACACCGACGCTTCGGCCGGCGTGCGGTTTACGGCGCACACCGCCTTCGACGACCCGAACACACCACCCGACGCGGCGATCCGCGAGAGCATCGAAATGCGCGCGCTGGTGTTCTACGACTGACCGGAGTGGTTGTTGGCTAACGGTTTGTTGGCGAGAGTTGCCCTCGGTAGTGTTTATTTATCGAGACTTGGGGATCATCGCCCCTCACGTCACCGTCATGCCGCCATCAACCGCCAGCACATGGCCCGTCACATAGGTCGCAGATGGGCTCGCCAGATAGGACACCGCGCCGGCGATATCTTCGGGTTCGGTGAAACGGCCGAGCGGGATCTTCGACAGGCCCGCGTCCCGGCGCGCCTGGTCGTTGTCGAAGATTTCGGCCCGCAGCTTGGTCATCGACGTCCCCGGCGCCACGGCGTTCACACGGATGTCGTGGGGTGCCCATTCGGCCGCCAGGTGGCGGGTCATGCCGCCGATGGCCGCCTTCGAGATGCCGTAGGGCGATACGTTGACGGCACCGATCGTGGTGAAGGTCGAGGCGATGTTGATGATCTGGCCGGGACGGCCAGTCTCGATCAGGTGCCGCGCCACCTGCTGGGTCATCACGTAGGTGCCGGTCACGTTGGTGCGCATCACCGCTTCGAACTCGTCCGCCGCCACGTCCAGCGCCGGCTTGGCCAGCAGCATCGCCGCATTGTTGACCAGCAGATCTATCTGTCCGAAATGTTCGAGCACGGCCTGCGTGGCGGCGGTGATGCTGGCATCGTCCCGCAGGTCGAGCGCTACACCGAGTGACTGGCCGCCGGCGGCCTCGATCGACGCGAGCGTCTCGGCCAGATCCGCCGGGTCCAGCTCCGTCACCGCGACATCGAACCCGTCGCGCGCGAGGGATTCCGCAACGGCCGCGCCCAACCCGTAGGACGCGCCGGTCACCAGCGCGACGGGACGTTGTTCATCGCTCATTTTGTCTCTCCCCCTGAGTCTCCGCCCAGATACCTGTAGATTTCCGTGAAGTCGGCGCCGGGCATGGCGGCGTCGGCGGCGTTCCACAGGCCGGTCATGGTCGCGCCTACGCTGTCGGGCGAGCCGGACTTGCGCACCTCGTCGAAATACAGCGCCACATCCTTTGTCATCAGCGCCATCGCGAAACCCGCATCGAAGGTCTCGGTTGCAACCCGCTTGGGGAACTTGTCCGCCGAGGCCGTGTTGCGGCCGGTCGAGACGTTCACCACGTCGAGAATGGTCTCCATGGCCACCCCGTGGCCCAACCCGAACCGGACCGCCTCGCTGGTCGCCGCCATGGCGGTCGCCGACAGAAAGTTGTTAAGCAGCTTGACCGCCTGGCCTTGCCCGGGATTCGCGCCGACATGGAAGGTGTTTCCGCCCACCGCGTCGAACGGGCCGGCCAGCGCCGCCACGGCCGCATCGGGGCCCGACGCTATGACGGTCACGGTCCCGGCGATGGCCCCGGCCTTGCCGCCGCTGACCGGCGCATCGACGAAGGTGATCCCGCCCGCCGCCAGCGCGGCGCCGATCTCGCTTGCCGCCTGGGGCCCCGTGGTCGAGAAATCCACGACCGTCGAGACCTTCCGGTCTGGTGCTTTCAGGATCTCCTCACAGACTGACGCGACAATTTTCCCGTCGGGCAGGCTCAGGAAGATCGTGTCCTGCTGCGCCACCGCGCCGACATCGTCGGCGACGGTCGCGCCGTCGGGTGCGCGCGCAGCGGTACCCGCCGCATCGAACACGATCGGGATAAAGCCCGCCGCGCACAGATTGGCACACATGGGTGCGCCCATGTTTCCCAGCCCGATAAACCCGTAAGATACCTCCGGCATGCTCACCGCCCCCACCTGTGGCCGATCGAATGCCGGCCTTCGCGGGCCATTATAGCGGAGCAACCCATAGGGGAGGGAAGAATGACATCACCGAAAACCTGGGAACTCTATGCCGTGAAATACGGCACGCTCGCCGAGCGGATGCGTCGCGAAAGCTTCGTAAAGCTCGACCCCCATGACGATGGCCCCATGCCCATCGACTATTACGTCTGGGCCGCCGTGTCCGAGGATCAGACCATCGTCATCGACACAGGCTTCGACGACGCCGAGGCGAAGAACCGCGGTCGCAGCCTGATCCGCAGCGTCACGGAAGGCCTGTCCACCATCGGCGTCGCGGCCGCGACTGTGTCCGACGTGATTGTCACCCATCTGCACTACGACCATATCGGCGGCCACGCCCAGTTTCCGGCGGCGAGGTTCCACCTGCAGGAAAAGGAAATGCAGTTCGCAACGGGGCCGCATATGTGCAGCCATGTGGTGAACGCCTCCTTCACCCCCGATCATGTCGCCGACATGGTCCGCAACATCTTCGAAGGCCGCGTATCCTTCAGCGACGGCGACGCCGAGATCGCGCCGGGCATCACGGTGCATCTGACCGGCGGCCACTCCATGGGGCTGCAATTCGTGCGCGTGCTGACCAAGCGGGGCTGGGTGGTGGTCGCGTCCGACGTCACGCATTTCTATGAGAATCTGGAGCGGCGCATGCCTTTCCCGGTGATCTACAACCTCGCCGATATGGTGCGCGGTTTCGATGCGCTGGAGGCCCAGGCCGAGACCCCGGGGCATATCGTGCCCGGCCATGACCCGCTGGTGCTGGAACGCTACCCGGCACCCGACCCGCGCCTCGAAGGGATCGCGGCCCGGCTCGACGTCACGCCCAACGCGTGAGCATCCGCGCCTAGTTCTTCGCAATCGCGTCGGCGAGTTCCGCCGACCATTCGGCGCGGGGCCGGTAGCCCTCGGTCGCTTCACACAGCTTCTCGGTCAGCTTGACGATCTCGTCATCGGAAAGATCGAAGTCGAGATACTCGCCGAAGGGCTGGGGCACGTGGAACGGCGAGTCCAGATACACCTCGATATTGTTGCCCTCGGGGTCGTCGAAATAGACCGACCAGGCGTTGCCATGGTTGCGCGGCAGCAAATTCTCGACGCCCTCATCCACAACCCGGCGATACATCACCCGCAGCTCGCTCAGGGATTTTACCCTGAACGACAATTGGTTGATCGTGCTGGGCACCTCTGCGGGCCGACCCTCAGCCAGAATAACCTGATGATGCATGCTCGGATCGTTGGACATGAAGGTGATGTGGCCGTTGTAGCGCTCGACGAAACCCCGGTCGGTGATGTTGAACCCGAGAACCCGTGTGTAAAACGAAACCATTGAATCCATATCCCGCACCCACATGCCCGCATGGGAGAGCTGGGGTTTGATCTGGTCATCCATGTCACTCATCCTTCTGCTGCCACGACACCGCTGTCTTTCAGCGCCGCGATTTCATCCGCGTCATATCCAAGATCGGAGAGAATCTCTCCCGTATGTTCGCCGACTTCCGGCGGCGCGACCGCAAACGAACTCGGTGTCCGAGACAGGGATACCGGTTGACGCGCGAAGCGCATCTCGCCCAGCGCCGGCGACGTGAGCGGCTGCGCAATCCCCAGATGCCGGACCTGGGGGTCATCGAAGACCTGGCCGATGTCGTTGATCGGCCCGCAGGGCACGCCCGCCGCGTTGAATTCGTCCACCCATGCCGCCGACGTCTTCGTCGCGATCACCTCGCCGATCAGCCCGTTCAGCCGGTCGCGGTTCTCCGAGCGTCCGGGTGCATCCTCGAATTCCGGATCGGTCATCCACTCCTCGTGGCCGAGGATGCGGCAGAACCGGCCCCAGATTTCCTGGCCCGCAACGGCGATGTTGATATGCCCGTCCGACGTGGCGAACACGCCGGTCGGAATGCTGGTCGGATGGTTGTTGCCCGCCTGTCCCGGCACGTCTTCGTCGACCAGCCAGCGCGCCGACTGGAAATCGAGCATGAAAATCTGCGCTTCCAGCAGCGATGTCTGAAGCCATTGGCCCTGGCCGGATTTCTCGCGTTCGAGCAGCGCCAGCAGGATGCCCTGGGCCGCGAACAGTCCCGCCGTCAGGTCCGCGATCGGGATGCCGACCCGCATCGGCCCCTCCCCCGGCGCGCCGGTGATCGACATCAGGCCGCCCATGCCCTGGGCGATCTGGTCGAAACCCGGGCGCTTGGAATAGGGCCCGTCCTGCCCGAAGCCCGAGATGCTGGCGAGGATGATGCGTGGGTTGATTGCGGACAGCGCGTCATAGTCGATGCCCAGCCGGTTCTTCACATCGGGCCGGTAATTCTCGACCACCACATCGGCATCCGCGACGAGCTTGCGGAACACCTCCTTGCCCGCCTCGGCCTTGAGGTCGAGCGCGAGGGAGCGCTTGTTGCGGTGCAGGTTCTGGAAATCGGAGCCGTGGCGCGACCCGCCGAGCGCGGCACCCCCCTCGACGGCGGGCGGCATCTCGACCTTGATCACATCGGCACCCCAGTCGGCAAGCTGGCGCACGCAGGTCGGGCCCGAGCGGACGCGGGTCAGGTCGAGGACCTTCACATGGTCGAGGACCGTGGCAGCAGGATTGTGGGGCATGGTTTCTCTCTATCTGTATTTCACGTCTAAAGCTTGAGCAGCCGTGTCGCGTTGCCGTTGAGGATCTTCGCCTTGTCTTCGGCGTTCAGATGCACCCGCTCGATCCAGTCCATCCCCGGCGCGTTGGGCACGAACGGATAGTCGACGGAGAACAGAATCCGGTCGGCGCCCATCTCGGCGATCGAGCACATCAGCGCCGGGTCGGAGAAATTGCCGCTGGTGGTGATGTGGAAGTTGCGGCTGAACACCTCGCGGAAGGCCAGGGACTTGTTGCCCGGGCGTGACAGCGCGTGATCGATCCGCCAGAGCAGGAACGGCAACCCCTCGCCCAGATGGCCGAGGATGATATTGCAGTCGGGATACTTCTCCAGCACGCCGCTGAGCACGATCCGGATACCTTGCGTCGCGGTCTCGACCGTGAACCCCCAGCCCGCATTCAGCAGCGCGGGGAAATCCTTGATGTAGGGCTCATAATAGGTGTCGACGACGGTCTTGTTCGGCACGGCGGGGTGCATATACAGCGGCACGTCGAGTTCCTGGGCGCGCGCGAAGACCGGCCAGAACTGTTCATCGTCGAAGAACACCCCGTGCGTCAGGCCGTGGATCATCGCGCCCTTGAAGCCGAGCTCGTTGACGCAACGCGACAGCTCATCAGCACAGGCATCGGGGTCGGGTGTCGGCAGATTCGCAAAGGCGGCAAACCGGTCGGGCCGCTGGGCCACGATATCACGCAGCCGGTCATTCGTCGTACGCGTCACCTCGGCGGCCTCGGCCGGATCGAGGCGCTGGGTCGACGGCGCGCCATGGGAGAGGACCTGGATGTCGACGCCTGTGGCGTCCATTTCGGCGATCCGCGCGTCGAACAGGTCCTCGAGCTTGGCCTGCATCACGCCCGCGCCGCCCCGGTCCGCCTCGGCCACATGCGGCGTCAGTTGAGGATCCCAGTAATGCTCTTCGATCGCGATGACCTGTTCGCCGTTCGACGTCGCCATGTGCCTCTCCCCCGATTGCGTTTTTTTTCCGCCTTATCGCGGGATCGTACCGACTCGCCCCGCGGATAACCAAGGAAAGGCGATTAAGAATAATATTTTTCCAATAATCAAATTCATGTTTCACTTCCGACAACGCCCGTCGTGATGTGGCCCTTCACTTTCGGCCCGGGATCGCCGGCCAGGGAATACGGGAGGAACAAAAAATGAAAATGATCATCGATCGCGACCTACCGATCACAATGGATGACGGTCAGGTGCTGCGGGTGGACGTCTATCGGCCCGACACGAAGAAGAAGGTCCCGGTCGTCATGGCCGGCGGCCCCTATGGCAAGGGCGTGAAGTACCAGGAGCACTACAAGCCGCTCTGGGATTCCCTCCTCGAAATGCATCCCGATATCCTGCCGGGCTCCAGGCATCGCTGGCTGACCTGGGAAACCGTCGATCCGGAGATCTGGGTGCCCTGGGGCTATGCCTGCGTGCGGCTCGATTCCCGTGGTGCCGGCCGTTCTCCGGGTTATCTCGATATTTTCTCGCCGCGCGAGACCCGGGACTTCGCCAACGCCATCGAATGGGCGGGCGAACAGAAATGGTCGAACGGCAATGTCGGCCTGAACGGCGTGTCCTACTACGCGATCAACCAGTGGCAGGTCGCCGCCCTGCAGCCCAAACATCTGACCGCGATGATACCGTGGGAGGGCGCGGCCGATCAGTATCGCGACTGGGCGCGCCATGGCGGCATCCTGTCCAATGTGTTCATGGAAATCTGGTATCCTCGCCAGGTCGAGGCGGTCCAGCACGGCAACCCCAAGGGCCCACGCGACCGCTGGATGGGCGAAAGCGCCACGGGTCCGGCTCGTCTGTCGCCGGCCGAACTCAAGACCAACCGGGCCGATACGCTCGAGAATTTCCGCGTCCGCGAGATGGATGACGACTGGTACCAGTCGCGTTCGCCGGACTGGTCGAAAGTAAAGGTGCCATTCCTGAGTGCGGCGAGCTGGGCCGGGTTTGGCCTGCATCCGCGCGGCAACTTCGAGGCCTTCACCCAGGCCGCATCACGCCAGAAATGGCTCGAGGGGCATCCGGGTCGCCATGAGGAATGGTTCTATCTCGAATATGGCATGGAGCTGCAGAAACGCTTCTTCGACTATTACCTCAAGGGCGAGAAGAACGGCTGGAACCGCGAGCCAAAGGTCTGGCTGAACCTGAGACGCCCGTTCACCGACGAGGTCGAGCTGCGCAAGGAAAGCGCGTGGCCGCTGAAGGGCACCAAGTGGACCAAGTATTATCTGGACGCGAGCGGCAAGGGAAAGCTGGACACGAAGGTACCGAAGGTGAACCGGAAGAAGGAATTCCGCGCGCTCACCCGGGGCATCACTTGGAAGTCTGCACCACTCACCCGCGAGACCGAATTCACCGGCCCGATGGCGGCCAAGCTGTTCGTGTCTTCGTCCACCGAAGATTGCGACCTGTTCGTCACGGTACAGGGCTGGTCGGACAAGGGCCGAGAAGTGCACTTCCAGGGCACGGTCGACCCCAAGACCCCGCTCGGCCAGGGCTGGCTGCGGGTGTCCCATCGCAAGCTGGACGAGGAAAAATCCGAGCCGTGGCGCCCCTACCACACCCATGACGACAAGCAGATGATCACGCCGGGTCAGGTGTACGAAGTGGATGTCGAAATCTGGCCCCAGTGCATCATGCTGCCGAAGGGCTTTCAGATCTCGATCAACATCGCCGGCCAGGATTTCGACCGACCGGGCCCGTCGATGGAGGCCTATATTCCGTCGCGGGGTTCCGGCGTCTTCCTGCACGATCACCCGACAGATCGTCCGAAGGAGATCTTCGGCGGCAAGACGACGATCCACACCGGGCCGAAGCACAAATCCTATCTGCTGATGCCCGTAATCCCGAAGAACCGCAAGTCGGTCTAGGGGATCATGCAGAATGAGAAAGAGGCGGCTTCGGTCGCCTCTTTCGATTACGCACCGGGACGCCTCGCCTGCTCTTTTCGCGCGCCGCGCCGCTGGACGGCCAGCGCCGCCAGCAGGGCCAGCGCGCTCAACCCGGCCATCGCGTAGAACGCGCCGCCGCTGAACTGGCTGTACAGCGCGCCGGACGCGATCAACGCCAGCCCCATGACGATGCCCGAAAGAGACGCGTACGCACCCTGCGCCGTGGCCTTCAGACCCTCGGGCGCGTGGCCGGCGATGAAGTGCATCGTCGCCAGATAGGTCGCCCCGAAAGTCACCGCATGCAGGAGTTGGGCGACGACCAGGCCCGGCAGGGCCGTGGTCCCGGCGAGAATCAGCCAGCGGATCAGCCCTGCGCCCGCGCCGAACACGAGCAGGCGCGAGGCGCCCAGTCGCGCCACGACCGCGCCGCTGAACGCAAACAGGATAATCTCCACAACCACGCTGCCGCCCCACAGGAGCCCGACCACGAGTTCCGAATGGCCCGCCGCCTTCCAGTGGATGCCTGAGAAACCGTTGAGTACGGCATGGCTCGCCTGCACCGCGCTGGCAGCGAGGATAAAGCCGAGGAACCGCGGATCCCGCACGAATGTCAGCACGTCGGCCCAGCGCGCATGCCCGCGCGCCTCGTTCTGCTCGCGCAGGAGCAAGGTTGTCGCCAGCACGACGACGAGGCCCAACCCGACGACCAGCAGGATCAGGTCCGGATCACGACCGGTCAGGAGGGCGCCGATCCCCAGGGTACCGAGAATGAATGTGACCGATCCCCACAGGCGGATGCGGCCATAGTCCAGGCCGTGCCGCAGCACCGCCGACATTGCCTGGGAATCGCCGAGCGGAATGAGCGCATGGTAGCTCGGCGCAAAAACCAGCGTGATCAACAGGATGAGCCAGAAGGATGTGACCAGCGAGAACCCGGCGAACGCGACAAGGCTGACGGTGGCAGCGAGGACCAGCATCCGGCGCCCGCCGCCAGAATGGTCGGCCGCCCGGGTGACCACCGGGTCGACGAGGACCCGCATCCAGGGACCGACCGCCAGGATGATCCCGATGTCCCCCGCCGACAGCCCCCGGCTCTGCAACCAGATCGGCCAGAACGGCATCATCACGCCCAGCACGAAGAACACCGCGCCATAGAACAGGGCGAAGCGGAGCGAAGTACGGAACGGGGTCTCGATCATGCTGTTTGGGTATACCCATAAAAAACGCCGGCCGCCCACATGATGTGAACGGCCGGCGCGTGTTCGGTTCTAACGCGGAAGCGCTGCCTATTCGGCCGCCTGCTTCGGAGACGCCTGATCCGGCGAGGGAACGGCCTCGGCATCCGCCTCTCCGGCGGCGATCCGCGCCTGGACCTCGTCCTGGCTCAGCGGCTGGTTCCGGAAGCGCCCGTGCTTTTCGTAATACCGGTCGATCTGCACATGCTTGGCAACGGTCAGGGGCGCGTTCTTGAAGAAATCATAGAGCGCGATAACGCCGCCGGTCCACATGGTCCGCATCATGTGCGGCATCGAGCGTGTGGCCCGCAGTTCCGCGGTCGGGGCATTCTCGATCTTGTGATAGCTCTCGCGATCCTCGAGTGCCGCCTCGATGAGATGCGGGGCCGCCCAGTTACAGCGATAGTGGATCGTGCCGTCGGGGCGGATGATGTAGACGACGTTCGGCATCGCCCCATAGGCGCGGTGAAAGTCGCCCTCCAGATTGTCGACCAGAACGCGCCGAAATTCCTTGTAACGCGGGGCCACGAGGGCGGCAGACTTGAACTTGTCGTCCATCGACTGGTGCGGGCCCATGCGCTCACCGGGATGCGCCTCGCGAACATAGACCATCACGAAGTTCACGTCGGGGAATTTCTCGACGATATCCTTGTAGATCTTGATGTTCTTCGTATACATCGAACAGGTCGACGAGCCGGTCTCGATGACCGTCCACTGGCCGTCGAAATCCGACAGCTTGACCTCTTCACGCGTCTCGAGATCGGTAAACGTGGCGTCGATATACTTGTCGCCCGCCTGCGGGCCGACAAAGGTGTCGAAGTTGTAATCGACCACGCGGAAACGCTTGTTGTTGTAAACAGGCTGCGGTGCATCAGACATCGTGGGCCTCCTCTTTGCCTATGGCTTCGGTTGTTCTTGATTATGAGTTGTACGCACAATTGCCCGTATCATAGCACAATGAGGACCCTCGCGCTGCAGGCGCACATAACGCCAAGCCGGTCACACTGCCGTGAACAAAAAGCCGCGAAGCCAGACCGAATACGGGCGGGCTACAGACCCCCCTTTATCAATCTGCGGGCCATCTCATCTTTCGTCATGCCCGGACTTGATCCGGGCATCCATTGCTGGCGACTGCGCAGGAGATACGCGGGTCAAGCCCGCGTATGACGGGATGAGGATGCAATGCGCCGGCTAGGCGCCCATTCTGCGTGCCATCCAGTCGGCCATCAACGGCCGCGACTTGAACGGGATATTGTCGCAAACGTGGTTCCCCTCGGAGAACACCACCAGTTCAGCATCGTCGCCCGCCTCGTCGATCATCTTCCGGGATTCCTCGACCGGACAGATCTCGTCCATGCCGCTGTGCACAATCAGCAGTGGGCAGCCGATTTTCCCGAGCGCTCCTTCGAGGGTGTAGAGCTTCGCGGTCTCCGCGGCCGCTTCCACCGTGTCGTCCCCGAAGGCGAACCGCAGCGTGTCCTGTACCGCGAACGGCAGCCGCGCCCAGATATCCCCCATGCAGTAGAAACCGCCGATGGACACGCACGCCCTGATCCGCGGGTCGACCGACGCGCGTGGTGCGGCATAGCCGCCGTAGCTGCGCCCCCAGATTCCGATGCGCGCGCTGTCGATCTCGGGGCGTTTCTCAAGCGCATCGATCACAGCACCAACTGGCACCTCCCAGTCCGGACGGATCCGCCACTTCTGCTTGGTCAGGCTCTGGCCCGGCCCGTCATAGGCGCAGGTGGCGACACCGCGCTTGAGAAATTCGTTCTCGAGCGTGTGAAACTCCTCCTTGGTCGAGTCCGCGCCGCAGGTCAGCATCACGCAGGGCGCGGGGCCGTCCGTATCGGGCACGCGTAAATTGGCGGGAAAACTGTCGCCGTCATACGGGATATCGATGATCTCGGCGGGCGGACTCAGATGCGGGGCCGCCTTCGCATAGGCGGCGCGCTGGCGACGCTGCACCCGCGCCTTCTCCTCGGCGTCCGCGAACGAGACCGACTGGCCGATATGATAGTAGAGCGCCGCGCGTGCGAACGCCTCGCCCGCCGTCAACGCCCGGCCCTCGCCCAGCGCCGCGTCACCGAGCCCCTCATGGGTCTCGGCCAGGCCTTCCCAGACGGGCATCCAGTCTTCCATCCGGGTCATCTTCGCGAGGATCGTCTGGGCGTCGTTGTAATCGACGCCGGCGGCCATCAGCCGCGGGAAGCGATGCTCGATGGTCTCCTGAAGTGCCGCGTCGGCCATCCCGCGTTCCTCAGTCCAGATGCTTGTGAAAAAACTCGACTGACAGGGCGAGCGCCTTCTCGGCCTCGGGCGCGCTGTAGGTCGCACCACCATGGCGCGCAAACGCATGGTCCGCGCCGGGATATTTGTGAATTTCCACGAGAGGGTTTGGCGACAAACGTCGTTCGATCATGGCGCAGACTTCCGGCTGGACCCATTTGTCCGCCAGCGCCTGATGCAGCATGAAGGGTTTGGACAGGTTCGGCGCCTCCTTGATCGAATGCTCGATATAGGTGCCGTAATAGGCGACCGCACAGTCGATGTCCGAGCGGCAGCACATCAGGTAGCCCATCTTGCCGCCGAGGCAGTAGCCGACCGTGCCCACCTTGCCGTTGCCGCCGTCGATCCCGCGCAGATAACTCGCGGTGTCCTCCATATCCTGGACCCCGAGGTCGTAGTCGAAGTCGTAATAGAGATCGATCGCCTTGTTCCAGTGGTCCTTGTTGCCGTCGGAAAGCTCCACCCCCGGCTCCAGCCGCCAGAACAGATCAGGCACGAGCGTGATCCAGCCCGCCTCGGCGAACTCCTGGGCGTGTTCGCGCATGGTGTCGTTGACGCCCCATATCTCCATGATGGCAATGATCGCGCCCGCCGGCGTCTTGTCCGGATAGGCGACATGGGCGCCCATGGTGGCCCCGTCCCGCAGCGGCACCCGGATGTCTTCGGTTCGTGCCATGTCGGTCTCCTTTAGTCCTGAAGCGCGGCCCAGATGCGCGCCGGCGTCATCGGCAGATCGATCGGCCCCTTGCCCGCGCTGGCCAGCGCGTCGGCCACCGCCGCCATGCCCGACGGCAGCGCCCCGGCCACGCCGGACTCGCCCGCACCCTTCGCACCCAATGGATTCGTCGTCGCCGGCACCGAATGGTGGCCGACATCGAGCATCGGCAGATCGTCGG
Source organism: Alphaproteobacteria bacterium (assembly GCA_039980135.1). Taxonomy (NCBI): domain Bacteria; kingdom Pseudomonadati; phylum Pseudomonadota; class Alphaproteobacteria; species Alphaproteobacteria bacterium. The sequence goes on along the minus strand of JBDXCV010000003.1, from coordinate 934,203 downwards.
CGCGGGGCATCAAGTAATCCATGAACGACGCGGTCATGAGCTGGCCGTCCGCGTCATAGACGACGCACTCGCCGAGCACCTGGCCCAGCCCCTGGGCGATGCCGCCGTGAATCTGGCCCTCGACCACCATCTCGTCGAACACGTTGCCCACATCGTCGACCGCCGCGTAACGCGCGACATCGAGTGTGCCCGTGTCGGAATCGATTTCGACTTCACAGATGTGACAGCCGTTGGGAAACGTCATCTGGGGCGATTCGAACAATTCCCGCGCGTCGAGCCCGCCCGCGAGTTCTTCCGGTAGCGCCAGCGTAGATATCTGATCCGCCAGTTCGAGAATGCCGATCGTCCTGTCGGTGCCCCTGATCCGGAACGCGCCCGCGTCGAACTCGATATCCGCCGCCGCCGCCTCGAGCACGTGCCCCGCCAGCGCGCGGCCCTTCTCTATCGCGGTGTCGCAGGACATGGCCATGGCGCTGCCTGCCATCATCATCGAGCGGGACGCCACCGAAGGTGTGCCCGGCGGCGCCTCCAGGCTGTCGCCCTCGATCAGCCGCACCTTCGACGGCGGGATGCCCAGCCGGTCGGCGATCAGCCTTGTGTAGGTGGACAGATGGCTCTGCCCCATGGCCTGCACCCCGAGGCGCACGGTCGCGTAACCGTCACCCTCGAATCGCAGATCGGCGGTCTCCTCCAGAATGCCGCCGGCGACCTCCAGGAAACACGCGATGCCGATCCCGCGAAGCTTCCCGGCTGCCTCGGACGCTGCCCGGCGCGATGGGAACCCGTCCCAGTCGGCGAGCGCCAGTGCGGAGTCGAGGCAGGCCTCGAACTCGCCGGAATCGTATATCGGCCCGTTCGGCGTCGTGTAGGGCATCGCCTTGGGTTTGATCAGGTTGCGGCGGCGAATCTCGACCCGGTCGAGACCCATTTCGGATGCGCCCTTGTCCAGCAATTGCTCGATGGCGATGATCGCCTCGGGCCGCCCCGCACCCCGATACGGCCCCAGCGGCGCGGTGTTGGTCAGGGTCATGGTCACGTCGATATGGATCGCCGGGATCGTGTAGACGCTCGCGAGGCAGTTCTTGGTGTTGTTGGTCGCGAACACGGCGGAGAAGGTGGTGAGATACGCGCCCATCCCGACCCGGTTATCGACGCGCAGGCCGGTGATCACGCCGTCCCCGTCGAACGCCATCTCGGCCGTGATCAGCGTGTCGCGGCCCGCCGTGTCAGCGAGGAAGCTCTCCAGCCGCGAGTTGCACCATTTGACCGGCTGCCCCACCTGGCGCGCGGCAAACAGGATCGCGGCATATTCGGGATAGGGATGCGCCTTCATGCCGAAGCCGCCGCCCACATCATGGGTCAGCACCCGCAACTGATCGGGTTCCACATTAAACACCTGGGCCGCGAACATCTTGGAGACCAGCCCGACACCCTGGGTCGGGGCGGTCAGCGTGTAGCGGCCGAGACCTTCGTCCCATTCGCCAATGCCGCCGCGCGGCTCCATGGAGACCGGCGCGAGGCGCGTGTCCAGAAGCTCCACGCGCGCGACATGCGCTGCGGTGTCGAACGCCGATTTCACCGCATCATTGTCGCCATGTTCCCATTCGAAGGCGACATTCCCGGCGGCACTCTCCCAGACCTGGGCCGCACCATCCGCCATCGCATCGGCCACGCCGGGAACCGCCGGCAGGTCCTCGATATCGAGAATGACCGCCTCGGCGGCATCCGCCGCCCGGGCCGCCGTGTCGGCGACGACCAGCGCCACCGCCTCGCCCGCATGGCGGACTTTTTCATAGGCGAGCACCGGCTTGGGTGCGGACGCCATGGTCATGCCGTCCCTACCGGGAAAGCTGATCGCCGGTGGGATATCGCCCAGCCCCGCGGCCTTGAGGTCCGCGCCGGTGATCACCGCCAGCACGCCGGGCATTGCCAGCGCCGCCGCGCCATCGACCCCGCGCAGGACGCCGTGGGCGACCGGCGACCGCACGAAGGCGCCGTAGGCCTGGCCGGAAATGTTGATGTCGTCGGTGAAGCGCCCGGCTCCCGTCAGGAGCGGCACGTCCTCGCTGCGCAGCGCATCATCGTCGCTGCCGTAACGCGCGGTAATTTCGTTCACGGATTTCCTCCCCCTCGATCATCCGCCCTGGCATTCTTGCGGCCGGGGTCGGAAAACAGTCTAGGAGAAGAAACGGGACGCGGGAAGCGGCCTGTTCCGGCTAGAACCCGTAGAACGCTTCCGAGTTGGTCACCATGATCTTCTTGCGCATGGCCTCGTCCGGCACCCACTGGCCGAAGGCCTCGACCGGGTCGGCGTCGTTCGGGTTGACCTCATACTTGTTGGGATGGGGCCAGTCCGTGCCCCAGATCACCCGGTCCGAATTCGCCTCGATGAGCGCGCGGGCCATCGGCTGACAATCGTCATAGGGCGGCAGGTCGGTGGCGCTGACCCGGTTGGCGCCGGAGATCTTGATCCAGGTGTTGCCGTCGCGCACCAGCTTCAGCAGGGCCTGGAAGCCCGGCGCCTCGATACCGGCGGCGGCCGGCTGATAGGCGAAATGGCCAATCGACATCGGGGTCGTCATCTTCTCGAACACCGGCATCAGGCCGACGATATCCTTGCCCGGGAACAGCCACTCGATGTGCCAGTCGAACGGCTTGATGCGCGCCTCCAGCTCGGGGATCGCGTCGAGCTCGAGGGGCATGCCGCCCTTGTTGTCGATATTCAGGCGCACACCGCGGATGCCCTGGTCGCTCAGTTCCTGGAGCTGGGCGTCGGTGAAATCCATGGTCATGGCACACACGCCGCGGGCCCGGTTCGGGGTCTCCGCATTCAGCGCGTTCATGCCGTCGAGGATGGCGGAATTGTCCGTCCCATAGACCGACGGCTGGGTGAACACGACGCGGTCGATACCCAGCGTCGCGTGCAGATGCTTGAGATCATCCAGCGTGGATTCCGGCGGGTTGTAGCCGCGGTCGGGCGACAGCGTATAGCGATCCTCGAACACATGCACATGGGTATCGATCGAGCCCTTGGGCAGGGTGATGTTCGGCTTGCGCGGGTTACGGTCGGGCGCAATGCAATCTCTGATATTGCTGTTCACGGCGAGGCCTCTTCTATGAATTTTATGGTCGTTTTCTGAATTGATTTCCCGCCGGAACGGCAGACGCGTTTCACTATCACATATTCCTGGCGGGCCGAAAGGCGTCGGACGCAAAGGGAAACTCTCATTGACGGAGGGCTCATGCGCACTCCGGAGCCATGATAACGCCAGCGCCGGTATGCAGCCACCGCACGCTATGCTTCGAGACGCCTTCTGCGACGGCTCCTCAGCATGAGGCCGCTTTTAAGGTCCTCACCCTGAGAAGCCCGCAATGCGGGCGTCTCGAAGGGCGGAGTCGATCAGCACGAGAAAAGGCTAGGCCTGCAGGTGCGCCCGGTAGAAGTCCAGCAGCCGGGCGATCACCCTGGCATAGACCTCGGGATTGCGCGGCTCGTAGACCTCGGCATGGTTGATGTCGGGTATCCGCATCATGTCCTTCGGTTCACGGGCGTTGGCGAACAGCGCCTCGCCCTCCTCCAGCCGGACCATTGTGTCCTTCTCGCCCTGCACCAGCAGCAGCGGCCGCGGCGAAATCCGGCCGACCCAGTCCTCGGCCCGGAAGCCGCAGGCGAGGTCGATATTCTCCAGCGGATACCCGTCGGGATAGGCGTCCTCGGTCCTGTACATGGTTTTGAATGCGGCGCGCTCGGCCGGTCCGGGCGGCGAGACCTGCTGATAGGACAGGCGTCTGGATTCGCCCGTCAGCACACGGGCGACCCGGTCCTCGGCCAACGTCTCCTGCAGCTCGGCCCATTCCTCCGCTGTCCGTTTCGAGCGTTGCCAGCGTTCGCCGTTACCGGGCGCGCCCACGGTCGCGATGACGGCGATCCCCGGATCGACGGCGGCGGCCTTGATCGACGCCCCGCCGCCGTGACTCAGCCCCATGAGGCCGATCCGGGTCTCGTCCACCTCCGGCCGCTGGGCAAGCCAGATCCGCGCGGCGAGGATATCGCGCACCTGTTCTTCCGGGTCGATCCGGTTGGCGATGCCGTCGCTGTCACCGAAGCCGCGATGGTAGAAATCCAGCGTGTGGAATCCGGCCGCCGCCAGGTCGCGCACGAAGGGCGGCATGTAGGTTTCCTTGCGGCCGGTATATCCATGTACGCAGATAATCGCGGGGGCCGGACTGTCCGCCTTCGCATGGGTGAACGTTCCGGCGAGGCGCACCCCGTCCGCATAGAATTCCGCCGCTTCACTTTGCATAGCCGCACTTCCGGTTGATCGTTCGGGCCGGTCGTGCGTCAATTATCGGCAGTCGCGGTATTGGCCGACCATTTTACAGGACTGACGATCATGCGCACCAAGACCCTGAGCCCCGAAGAGATGGAGCGCTATATCGCGCGCTTCGACGAACTGCCGGCCAACAAGGACCGGACGGCGGGCAATATCCCCACCGAGGCCCGCGAGATGATGACCGCGCGCGCGACCCGCACCGTCATCGCGTCGACCAGCGTGGACACGCCGTGGGGCAACGGGGCGATCCCCGGCCCGGAGAATTTCGCGGTCGTGATCGCGGAATGCGAGGCGGGCAACGGCCCCGGGCTCCACTCCCACGCCCACACCACCGAGACCTTCACCTGCCTGCAGGGCCGCTTCCGGATCGAATGGGGTGACGAAGGCGAACACGCGACCGAGCTCGGCAAGTTCGACACGATCGCGGTCCCGCCGGGCATCATGCGCCGGTTCGAGAATATCAGCGACGAGACGGGCCTGCTCCACGTCACCCTGCAGGGCCCGCTCCGCGACGTGGAATACGCGCCCAGCGTGGGCGCAGAATTGCGTGAAAAATTCGGTGACGAGGTCATGACCGAGATCGAGAAGCTCGGCTACAACTTCAACGCCGGGCTGGACGCGTAGGGACCATTGCGGGCGGGTTTGAAACCCGCCCCCACGTCAACATTCACGGTCGTCATACGCGGGCTTGGCCCGCGTATCTCGTCTCCGCTTCAGGCAGAGATGCCCGGATCGAGTCCGGGCATGACGTGTGTGCTTGCAGGGGCGGGTCTGCGACCCGCCCGGGATTCGATTTCGCTACCCCGCCAGCGAGACCGTCGCCTCTTCGTAGCTCGCGTCGCCCAGGCCTTCCCCGTCCGGGAAGATGTCATGTTCGGCGATCCACGCACGGGAATTTTCGAAGATGTCGAGCGAATAGGATTCGAACACGATCCGCTCGCCCGGCCCCATGCGCCGCACGTCGATCATGTCGTGATACCGCGCGGGCAGTTCCTTGAGATAATAATGGGTGTAGAGCTCGGGCCGCAGGTCGATGTCCCGCTGGGCGCGGCGCAGCGCGTTGTAATATTTGCGCACGTCCTCCATGTCCGGGTCGCCGCTGATCATCCCGGACATCATGAAGGTCGAATCGCAGATCTTCCGGAAGCCGAGCTGCTCCACCACGTAGTAGGGCGCGCTGAACAGGGACGCCGCCGGCACCTTGCCATCCACGAGCAACTCCAGCCGCTTGAACAGCAGGCCGTCGTTGAAGGACAGGTTGATGTCGTCGGGCGCGAGCCACTGTTCCAGCGCCTGGATCGTCGAGTAGTGGCTGCCCGACTGGTAGCCGACCGAGACCGGCACCCCGGCCAGGTCCTCGGGCTTGTGGATATCGGAGTCCGCCGGGACGAAAACGCCGCAGGGCGAAACCGAATAGGCGTCGCGGTAGAGCTTGCCATGACCGGAGGCGGCGGCGGCATTGACCGTCCAGTGGCAGGCCGAGCTGATGTCGCAGCTCCGGCCCTTCTCGAAGGTCTGATAGGCGCCGACCTTGTCGCCCAGATCATGCTGCTTGCCGTCGTCGGACGTCAGCTGGTCCTGGAACACATAATCGAGGCCTTCGTCGTCGAAATAGCCTTTTTCTTCGGCGACCCATTCCTGCAGCCGCATATGCGGCGCGATCACGAATTTTTCCTTCGTCATATGCTTGCTCCCGGGTATCCGCACGGCCGGTCCCACACTGGCCCGTGCCTAATAGAGATTGTTCTCATAATCCTTGACGAGCTGGGCATCGACCTCGTCGGCATCGACGCCGTACCAGTCTGCATTGATCCGGCCCAACGTTGGAAAATCCTTGCGGTCCGTGTGATTGTCCGCGTTCCACAGATCGGCGCGGATCACCGCCTTGCCGCAATGAAAGTAGACATAGCGAATATCGATCACGAGTGCTGCGAGCGGCGTCTTGCCGTTGGCGACAAGTTTTTCCAGCAGCGCGGTGTCCGTGGAGAGGCGCGCGCGACCGTTCAGCCGCAACACCTCGTTGAGGCCGGGCACCATGAACATCACCGCGACCTCGGGGTTTTCCATGATGTTGTGGAAGGTGTCGGTACGGCGATTGCCGGGACGGTCGGGAATGGCGATGGTCGTGTCGTCGATCACATGCACGAAGCCCGGCGCATCGCCGCGCGGGCTGCAATCCCCGGGGCCGTCGCCCGCCGCCGATGTCGACAACACGCAGAATGGCGAGAGCGCGATGAAATTCTTGCAGTGATCGCTGAGCGCAGGTTTTTCCTTGCGCGCGAGATGACCGCGCGGCTCGCCATAATGTTCGACCAGCTCCTCAACCGACTTGATGTCGCCATCCGGCATGGTGTTATCCTCCGATGTTGGCGACAGCCTGTATCCCATTGGCCGTTCCGTCAACATCGCAGGCAATCCAGGCTGAGACGACCGCATGACCGACAAGATCTTTCTCGACTACACGCAAGAAGAACTCGACCTGCAATACACGAACCTGGTGACCGATCACGACCGGGACACCCAGCAGGATTTACAGACGCGCTCGGCCGAATACGCCAATCACCACGCCGACGCGCGTGACCTCGCCTATGGCGACGATCCGGACAACCGCTTCGACCTGTACCGGGCGGGCGCGGATCCCAAACCGGCCGTTATCTTTACGCATGGCGGCCAGTGGCAACGCGGCGGGACGGCGGTCTCCATCGCCTGGGCGGAGGCCGCGATCGAAAACAACGTCTCCATCGTCGCCGGAACCTTTCCGATGATCCCGCGGGTGCGCCTGCCGGAGATGGTGGATCACGTGACGGCGCTGGTCCGGCACATCCGGGCCAACGCCGGTGAATACGGCATCGACCCGACACGCCTGTGCATCGCCGGTCATTCCTCCGGCGCGCATTTGGCCGCCGCTGCCCTGGTAAGGCTGGCCAACGAAGACGATCTCGACGGCATCGTCTGCGGCCTGACCGTCAGCGGCAACTATGATCTGCGACCGCTCATGCTCAGCTACCGGCGCGAATATCTGCAGCTCAGCGAGGAAGAGACAACCGCGCTGTCACCGCTGCTCATGCTCGACCGGACGCTGCCGCCGACCATGGTCGTGCACGGCAGCGAGGAAAGCGACGAGTTCATGCGCCAGGCCGCAAATTTCCATACCGCGCTCACCAGGCAAACCGAGACAGGTCTGCATGTGGTGCCGGGTGCCAACCATTTCGCGGTTTTCGCCGGGCTCGAAGACCCGCAATCGCCCGTGTGGGAGTTCCTGAACAGGTATCTCTAGCGCGGTCTGCGCGAACGAACGGCGCGTTTATTCCGCCGCCTTCGCATCCGCCGCCGGTTCATGAATCGCCCCCGAGGCGATCAGGCTGTCGATCTCGGCGGCCGCGAACCCGAATTCCGCCAGCACCTCGCGACTGTGCTCGCCGATCAGCGGCGCGCCGCGGCGGATCGACGTCGGCGTCTCGGAGTATTTCACCGGATGGGCGATCACGCTGTGCTCACCGCCGGTCGCGGCGGGCACCTTCTCGATCATCCCCCGCGCGATCGTGTGCGGGTCCTCGCTCATTTCCTTGACGTCATAGACAGGCCCGGCCGGCACGCCCGCCGCCTCGAGACGCTCGAGCCATTCCGAGGTCGTCCGGTGGCTGAGAATCTCCGTCAGGGTTTCGACCAGTGCTTCGAGATTGGTCATCCGCATGTTGCTGGTCTCGAAACGCGGGTCCTCGGCCAACTCGGGCGCGTCGATCGCCTCTACGAATTTCAGCCAGGTGTTCTGGTTCGCCGCACCCACGACCAGCGACGTGTCCTTGGTCGGGAAGGCCTGATAGGGCGCCGACAGGGGATGGGCCGATCCCATGGGCTGGGGAATCTCGCCGCTCGCCTGATAGATAGCCGTCTGCCAGAAGGTGTGCATGATCCCGGCCTCGTAGAGGGACGAGTCCACATGCTGCCCCTCACCGGTCTCGTAGCGATGGGCGACAGCGCCGAGAATGCCGACGGCCGAAAGAATGCCCGCGGTGATGTCGGTGATCGGCGCGCCCACCTTGACCGGCGGCCGCCCGGGGGCCTCCCCGGTGGTGCTCATGATGCCCGACATGGCCTGGGTGATCAGATCGAACCCGCCGCGCTCGGCATAGGGGCCGGTGCGCCCGAAACCGGAGACCGAACAGTAAATCAGCCGCGGGTTGAGCGCATGCATCTCCTCCCAGCCAATGCCGAAATGTTCCATCGCGCCCTTGCGGTAATTCTCGATGAACACATCCGCCTGGGCGATGATCCGGCGCAGCGCCGCGCGGCCTTCGTCGCTCTTGGTGTTGACCGCGAAACCGCGCTTGTTGCGGTTCATCATGGCGAAGGCGGCAGAATCGCCCTGCGGTCCTTCACCGAAGCGCCGCGTATCGTCGCCGCCGGGCACGCGCTCGACCTTGATCACATCGGCACCCATATCGGCGAGCATCTGGCCGCAGGTGGGCGCGGCCATGATATGGCTCATCTCGATGACCTTGAGGCCGTGCAGCATTCCTGTCGTCTTGTCCGTCATCTCTAACGTTCCCCGAAATCTATCGTCCGTCGAATTCCGGCTTCTCCTTGGCCAGGAAGGCCTTGTAGCCGGTGTTGAAATCATCCGTGTCGAAACAGGCGAACCCCTCGGCCGCTTCGGCGTCGGTCAATGGCGGCCCGCCGGCCAGCACCCGATCCACGAATTTCTTGTGCCAGCGATTGACCAGCGGCGCACCATCGGCGATCCGCCGCGCGGCCGCATAGGCCTCATCTTCCACTTCATTGTCAGCCACAACGCGGTTCACCAGGCCCTTGTCCTTCGCCTCGGCCGCATCGAACACGCGGGCTTCATACAGAATTTCCAGCGCCACCGAGCGCCCCACCAGGCCCACCAGCGCCTCCACCTCGGGATAGGCCATCACCAGGCCGAGCCGGTTGATCGGCACGCCGAAGCGCGAGCCTTCACCGCAAATCCGCATGTCGCACATGAGCGCGATCTCGAGTGCCCCGCCGACACACAGCCCCTTGATAAGCGCGATGACCGGATGGGGGCAGTCGCGGATGGCGTGCATCGCATTGTGCATCAACCCGCCATAGACCTCGGCCTGCGCCGCATTGGACCGTTCGGTCGGGAACTCGGAGATATCCGCGCCCGGCCCCATGGCCCTGTCGCCCGCGCCGCGCAGCACCACGCAGCGAATGCTGTCATCGCGGCCGAGTTCGCCCATGACCTCGCCGACCCGGGTCCACATGGCCTTGTTCAGCGCGTTCAGCTTCTCCGGGCGGTTGAGCACCACGGTGACGATATCGCCCTCGCGCTCCACCAGCACCACGTCCGCATCGGTTGCGGTCTCGTTCATCGTCTCGTCCTCGCCCGCGTCACCGACATTGCCGGTTCGCCTCGCCTGTCTGTTGTCTCAACTGTTGTCGCAGTATAGTCCAGAGCCATGAGCCAGCCCACCGTCCCCAACGATCCCATCGGCGCATTCGTGCCCCATAACATCACCGCGCCCATAGCCGGGTCGGGCAATGGCCCGCTGGCCGGCAAGACGTTCGCGGTGAAGGACCTCTACCATATCGCCGGACGCAAGGTTTCCAACGGCAACCCGGACTACTATGCGTGGGCGCCGATAGAAGACAACACCGCGCCGACCGTTCAGAAGCTGCTGGACGCCGGGGCGGACATGGTCGGCATCACCGTCTGCGATGAGTTCTTCTACAGCCTGTCCGGCGACAACGCCCATTACGGCACACCGAAGAATGTCCGCGCACCCGGCTGCATGCCTGGCGGCTCGTCCTCCGGTTCGGCCGCGGCGGTGGCGGCAGAACTTTGCGATTTCGCGCTCGGCTCCGACACCGGCGGTTCGGTCCGCATCCCGGCTTCGTTCTGCGGGCTGTACGGGCTCCGCCCGACCCATGACCGGGTTGACCTGTCCAACGCCCACCCGATGGCGCCGTCCTTCGACACGGCCGGCTGGTTTACCAACGACGCCGAACTGTTCCGCGCCATCGGCCCGGTGCTGCTCGACGCGGCGACGGTTTCCGGCGACATCGGCCGAATGCTCGTCCTGACCGACGCGTTCGACCGCGCCACGCCAGACGTGCGCGCCGCCCTCGAGGCCGTGCTGGACGCCGCGGCCGATTTCCTCCCGGTGGGCGAACCGATGGCCGTGGCGGGCGACGATACCCTCGATATCTGGTGGGACGCCTTCCGCGTGATCCAGGCCGGCGAGGTCAAACAGACCAACGTCCCCTGGGTTGTCGAACACAACGCCGATCTCGGACCCGGCATTCGCGAGCGTTTCGCCATGGCGGCGGCCATGACATCCGAGGAAATCGAGGCCGCCAATATGGTGCGCGACAGGGCGCGTGAGCGGGTCCGCAAGCTGGCGACACCGGGGACAATCCTGTGCCTGCCGACGGCGCCGGTGACCGCGCCGGCAACCGATGTCGGCGGCGCGGCGCTCGAGTTCTTCCGGTCCAACACGATGGCGCTCACCTGCATTTCAGGGCACAGCGGTTTGCCGCAAATCGCCATTCCGGCCGCGGAAGTGGACGGGTGCCCGATCGGGCTGTCCTTCATCGGCTGGCCCGGCGGTGACGAGGCCCTCCTCGACCTCGCCGTGGCACTGCAGCCTTTCTGCATCCGCTAGCGCAAGAAAGACGCCACCATGCTCGACGCCATCCATCCCGACCTCATTGGTGGCGTCGCGGCGGTCCTGACGACCATCGCCTTCGTTCCCCAGGTTGTGAAATCCTGGCAGACACGGTCCACCCGCGACATCTCGCTCGGCATGTTCGTGATCTTCGGGACCGGCCTTTCGCTTTGGCTTGTCTACGGTTTTATCATCGAATCCCGGCCGATCATCGTCGCCAATGTCGTGACTCTCATGCTGGTTGCCGCGATGATTGCAATGAAGCTGCGCGGCGGGCGCGGCTGAACCCCGCGCCATGAGCGACGCGCCCCATATCCTCGCGATCGACCAGGGCACAACCAGCACCCGGGCCATTCTGTTCGACGCGTCGGGCACACCCGTCGACATCGCCCGGCGCGATCTTCGGCAGATATTCCCGAAACCGGGATGGGTCGAACATGACCCCGAAGACATCTGGAACGACACGATCGCGGTTTGCCGTGACGTCCTCGGTTCGACGCACCGCGTCGCCGCACTGGGTATCACCAACCAGCGCGAGACCACGCTTCTGTGGGATCGTGCAACGGGCGTCCCCATTTACAACGCCCTTGTCTGGCAGGACCGGCGCACCGCCCCGTCTTGTCGCGCTGTCACCGAGGCCGGCCATGCAGAGATGATCGCCGGGCGGACAGGGCTTCTGCCCGATCCCTATTTCTCGGCATCGAAGATCGCCTGGCTTCTCGATCACGTCGACGGCGCGCGCGAACGCGCCGAAGCGGGAGATCTCGCCTTCGGTACTGTCGACAGCTTTCTGCTCTGGCGCCTGACCGGCGGCGCCACCCATGCGACGGATGCGACCAACGCCAGCCGGACAATGCTGTTCGACATTCATCGCCAGGAATGGCGCGAAGATCTGCTCGATCTCTGGCGGATACCGGCCGCGATCCTGCCGGACGTGCGCGACTGCGCCGCCGATTTCGGCACCACGATTTCGGCAACCATCGGGGCCGAAATTCCCATCCGCGGGATCGCGGGGGACCAGCAAGCCGCCGCGATCGGGCAGGCCTGTTTCGCACCGGGCATGGTCAAGAGCACCTTCGGGACAGGCGGTTTCGTGTTGATGAACACCGGCTGTGAAGCCGCGCCATCCGCCAATCGCCTGCTGACCACGATCAACTACCGATTGGGGGGCGAGACGACCTACGCGCTGGAAGGCTCGATCTTCGTCGCCGGGGCCGCCGTCCAGTGGCTGCGCGATGCGCTGCATCTCATCGGGGCCGCGCCCGAAACCGAACCCCTGGCCCGCGCGCTGTCATCGAACCAGGGCGTCTATATGGTACCGGCCTTCGCGGGATTGGGTGCACCCCATTGGGACCCGGCGGCCCGCGGCGCGATCCTCGGCCTGACGCGCGATTCCGGAATCGCCGAGATCGCCCGCGCCACGTTGGAGGCCGTGGCCTATCAGACCAATGATCTGCTCGACGCCATGTCCGCCGACCGTGGCGCCAAGCCCGAGACCATTCGCGTGGATGGCGGCATGGCCTCGAACGACTGGCTGATGCAGTTCCTCGCCGATATTCTCGATATGCCCGTCGAACGCCCCGTGACGACGGAGACCACGGCGCTGGGCGCCGCCATGCTCGCCGGTCTCGGTATCGGGCTGTATGCGAACCCGGGCGATATCGACAATCGCTGGCGGCTCGACCGTGACTTCAAACCCGAAATGAGCATTGATACACGCACGGAACTGCTGGCCGGCTGGCAGGATGCCGTAGCGCGAACACTGTCAACATCTTCCCGGGAACCGATATGACCATAGAGATACACGGGCATTGCGATCCCGATTTCAAAGCCGTTCATGGGGCACTGGCGCGTAATTTCACGGCGCATGACGAGATCGGCAGCGCCGTCGCGATCTATCACGAGGGCAAGAAAGTCGTCGACCTCTGGGGTGGCCATATGGATACGGCACGTACCAGGCCATGGCGCGAAGACACGCTGTGCATCATGTATTCGATCGCCAAGAGCATGTGCACCACATCCGTCCACATCCTCGCAGACCGGGGCCTGGTCGATCTCGAGGCGCCGGTCTCAGATTACTGGCCGGAATTCGCCCAGAACGGCAAGGCGGACATCAAGGTCCGGCACATCATCTCGCACAATTGCGGGGTGTGTTTCGCCGACGCGACGGAGCCGGGGGACATATTCCACTACGACCGCATGATCGCAGCGCTGGAAGTTCAGGAACCGGCATGGCCGGCCGGCGCCAAAGGTGCCTACAATTCGGTGAACATCGGCTATCTGGCGGGCGAAGTGGTGCGCCGCGTGACGGGCACGCCGATTCGGGAATTCGTTCAGGAAAATATCTGCGCGCCGCTGAGTGTGGACTATCAGATCGGTGTGCGCGAAGCCGATCTCGAACGTGTCGCCGACCTGACCCCCAATCCCGGCGGCAACGTGATGGCTGCACAGGCTGCGACCGGCGAAACACCTCTGTCGCGGGCCTGGCGGCCCAACCCCAAACCCATGAACACCGATGTGCAGAACAGTCATGCGTTCCGCACGGCCGGGATTCCGTCATTCGGCGGGTTCGGCGAGGCACGCGCCATGGCACGTATCTACGCGATGCTCGCCAATGGTGGTGAGATCGACGGCGTTCGTATTCTATCGCCCGAAGCCATCGCGCGCGCCACGGTCACTCAATGGACCGAGGCGGCCGACGGCATGACCGGCCGGCCCATGCGCTATGCCATGGGATATGCCAAGAACCCGCCCGGCGCGACGGTCATGGGGCCCAACGAGAACGCCTTCGGGCATCTCGGATCCGGCGGCGCGCGCGCACTCGCCGACCCGGACAGGAATCTTGCACTTTGTTTCGTGTCGAACTACCAGAGCGAAGGCATGAGTGTGGGCGTGCGAACCGAAGCCATCGTCGACGCCGCGTTCTCCGCCTTCTAGGAAGTTTCGCCCCCGCCCCAGCACCGGACCTGTCTTGACCCAATCCATCAGTTCAATGCGGCGGCGGACCCGTGACGCCACCCTGTTTGCCTGCGGCGGGCTATCGGCCATGTCGGTGGCGGCGGTGGCGCCCTCGCTACCGGAGCTGAGCGCGCATTTCGGAGATCAGCCGAACATCGACCTCCTGGCCCGGCTTGTAGTATCGATCCCGACGCTTTTGCTGGCCCTGTCAGGCCCCATCGTCGGCAGCCTCGCCGATCGCATCGGCCGCCGACCGATTCTGATATTCGGCATCCTGCTCTACGCCGCGTCCGGTGCGTTGCCGTATATCCTCGACGATCTCACGGCCATCCTGGTGTCCCGTGCCGCCCTCGGTCTCGGCATGGGCATTCTGTTCACGCTGCCGCCCGCCCTGCTCGCGGATTACTATGAGGACATCCCGCGGCGCCGACGCGCGATCGCCATCTTCGCGGGCGCAACCGCCAGCGGCGGGGTCGTCTTCGTGCTCGCAGGCGGCATCGCGGCGGACATTCACTGGCGCGCACCGTTCCTGCTCTACCTGTCCGCGCTGCTCTTCCTGCCCAGCCTCATAGCGACGGTGAACGAGCCCGCACGGACGAGACCTGTCGACGCGCAGACCGGCACACTCGCGCCGCGCGCGCAATCCGCAAAACCCACCCCTTGGCTCACCCTGATCGCGATCTATGCGATGGTTGTCGTCACGGGCGGCGCCTTTTTGCAGATGCCCCTCAACCTGCCGTTCCTGCTGGTCGATATCGAGGTCACCCAGGCCAGCATCGCAGGCTATGCAATCGCCTGGCCGCTCCTGTTGATGGCGATCGGCGGCCCGCTGTTCCCATATCTGCGCAAGCACCTGTCGAACGCCTGGATCTACGCGCTGATCGCCGCAGGCATGGCCATCGGCTACCTGCTGCTCACATTCGCCGACAGCTTGCTCGTGGTAATGATCGCCCTGTTCTGCTTCGGCGTCGGCATGAGCCAGATGTTCGCAAACACGAGCACATGGCTGCTCGGCCTCACCGACCCTGCCGTTCGCGCGCGCGTGCTCGGCGGCCTGACGGCGGCGATCTATGCCGGGCAGTTCGCGTTGCCCTTCGTCGCGCAACCCATCATCCGTGAAGCCGGAATCCGAACATCCTTCGCCGTCTTGTGCGGGGCCCTGCTATTCATGGCCATCGCCGCACCCCTCGTGAGCTGGCTGAACCGGTGCTTCCGTCGCCCGGGCAAGACGGGACAGACCGGATAATTCAGGCGCCGTAGCAGCCGGCCAGCCGGGCGCGCTGGCGCACCAATCCCAGCACGATATCAATCGACGGTGTGGGCACTTCGACGATTCGGCCAAGCTCCTGGACGGATGCGACAAGTGCGTCAATCTCCATGGGGCGACCCAGTTCCAGATCCTGCAGCATCGATGTCTTGTGGTCGCCGACGTCGCGGGCGCCGGCAATACGCTTGTCCACATCAATGGCGAACTTGACGCCGAGCGCCTCGCCCACAGACTGCGCCTCGACCATCACGGCGCGGATCACCGAACAGACATCGGGATCGTCGATCAACTCCGCCAGCGTACCGCCGGTCAGTGCCGAAATCGGGTTGAGAGATACATTTCCCCAGAGCTTGACCCACATCTCGTCGCGAATGCGCGGCCGGACCGGTGCACGCAATCCGGCATCGGAGAGCAGCGCAGCCAGGGCCTGTACCCGTTCGGTCTTCTCGCCGGACGGCTCGCCCAAAGTGAAACGATTGCCGTATTCGTGCCGGATCACCCCGGGCGCGGTGATTTCCGCGGCCGGATACACCACGCAGCCGATCGCACGTTCGGGCCCGATCACATCCCATTGCCGGTTGCCCGGGTCGACCGACGCCACGCGGGTGCCCTCATGAGCGCCGGCGAGCTTGTAGAAGTACCACCAGGGCACGCCGTTCTGGGCTGTGACCACGGCCGTCTCGGGTCCGAACAACGGCATCATCCGGTCCGCCACGGCGGCGGCCGAATGGGCCTTGAGAGTCACAATCACAATGTCCTGGGGGCCGGCTTCTTCAGGGCTGTCCGTGCAACGCACCTGTACCACCTTGTCGTCCGCATCGTCGCGCACGAGCCGCAGGCCGTTTTCGCGCATGGCGGCAAGGTGCGGCCCCCGCGCAATACAGGTGACTTCGGCGTTGCCCGCGTCCGCCAGTTCGACCGCCAGGTAGCCGCCGATCGCCCCCGCGCCGAAAATACAAACCTTCACAGCGCCCCCCTAAAGCCCGAGCTTCTCATGCAGGCCGATGCGCTGCAGCTTGCCTGTCGCGCCCTTGGGAATCTCCTCCAGGAAGATCACCTTGCGCGGCACCTTGAAGTCCGCGAGCTGCTTGGCGGCGAAATCACGAATGCTCGCCTCATCGGCGGACTGATCTTCCTTGAGCACGATCGCGACGGCGACCTCTTCACCCAGTTTGTCATGAGGATAGGCGAAGGTGAGCGCCTGCGCGACCGCCGGATGATCCAGCAGGACCTCATCCACCTCACGCGGGCTGATCTTCTCCCCGCCCCGATTGATGATCTCCTTCAGGCGCCCCGTGAGGCTCAGATAGCCCTCGTCGTCGATCTGACCCTGGTCGCCGGTCCGGAACCAGCCGCCGGTAAAGGCCTCGGCGTTGGCCTTGTCGTTGGCCTCATAGCCCGCGGTGACGTTCGGGCCACGGATGACGATCTCGCCCGTCTCGCCCTGGGCCAGAATTTTGCCGTCCTCGTCCATGATTGCGACTTCCGGCCCCGCCGCGATGCCCACCGACCCGGGCTTGCGGGCGGCCGGCGGCAGCGGGTTCGAGGCCATCTGATGCGCCGCCTCGGTCATGCCGTAGGATTCGATCACAGGGCACCCGAACGTGTCTTCCAGCGACGCCATGACCTGGGGCGGCAGTGACGACGACGACGACCGGATGAACCGCAAATCCATCGCCGCCAGGGTGTCGGCGTTGCGCGCGGCACGCGCGACAATCGCCTGATGCATGGTGGGCACCGCCGTGTACCAGCTGGGTACCGCATCCTCGAACCAGCGGAAGACCCGCAGCGCATCGAAGCCGGGCGTGCAATAGGTGCTGCCCCCGGCGGCCAGGCTCGAAAGCACGGCCGCGATCAGCCCGTGAATATGGAACAGCGGCATGATGTTGACGCACCGGTCATCCGGCGTCAGCGCCAGGGTCGCGCCGATGTGCACGGCGGACGCGCAGATGTTGGTCTGGCTGAGCGGGACGATCTTGGGGCGCGAGGTCGTGCCGGACGTGTGCAGCACCAGCGCGATATCGTCCGCACCGGCATTGCCGGGCGTTTTCGTCGGATCGGCGGCCGACGCGGCATCGCCGGAAATTTCAAACATGCCCGCCGGGTCATCGCTTGATGTGATGAGCTCCAGAACCGGCACCCCCATGGAGTCCGCGACTTCGATCGCGGGTGATTCGCTTCCCGCCTCGACAAACAGCGCCCTGGCGTTGAGATCTTCGAGATAGAAGCGGAACTCCTCCGCCCGGTAGCCCGGGTTGAGCGGCGCGGTTGTCGCACCGGCAGCAACCGCCACAAACGACGTCGCCATCTCGGGACCGTTCGGCAGCACGATCGCAACCCGATCGTTACGGCCGATTCCCAGGCGGTTCATGTCGGCGACGGTCGTCGCGACAAGTGTGCGAAGCGCCCCATATGTCAACGGCGTGCGTTCAGGTGCCGCAATCGCGATATCGTCGTCGGCACCCGCCCCGATCAGTTCAAAAACCGTATTCACCTTGTACCCCCTCGCATTTGAAGCCAACGATACCATCCGCGACATCGTGACTGTTCTTGAATAAGCGAAAGGGGAGGGTCACTGCAATGCGCCGGGTTCGGACCGCGCCAAAATTTCCGACCGATCAAACGTAGATGTCGACCCGTGGGGCGTCGCCGACGAAGACCCCCGCATCACCGGGAAGCAGGATATCCTGCTCAAACCCCAGGGACGGATAATGCGCCGCAGCCCGGGACCGGACGACGGCATCGCCATCGGCGTTCGCCGTCTCCTGCGCCAAATACTGCGCCAGGAAAAGCGGGTTCGGACCATTGTGCACCGGCGCGCGGCGTGTCGTGGTCCGAGCCCGGGATTCGTGCTGGAGATCCAGTTCGACAATCACCCGCGCGCGCGCCATGCGCGACGACAGATGAACATTCTGACGTTCGTGTTGATCGGGGCCCGGCGTAGCGGAGATGTATCCGACACGCTGAGCGGCGGCTTCGGCAGCAGCGCGCAGGCGGGCGGCATTTGTTGCCGCCACGTCTGCGCCTATCCCGATACGGCCTGGTAGGTTTGGTGTCACTTCGCGCCCGGTATTGCGAACTTCAGATATTTACAAATTTACAGAAATACTCTTAAAGAATAATCTATGATTACTTACAATTGTATATTTCGTTAACCATAAATACCATAACGCACCCGGGGTTAGTCGGAATTTTTTTCCTATGTAAATGTTTTATCGGCAATTATTACCCTTTGTTAAGAACTGGCCACGTAAAGTGCCGGTGAATTGTCCGCGCAGAAAGTGCGGGTTGAAGAAATCAACCTTCAGGTAGGAGGTACAGAATGTCGGACCTGGCCCACATGGCCGAAGCGGGAAGTGTACCCGAACCAGTCGATAGCATGCCGCTGTCGGATCTGGTTGGGCTGCTTGTGGCATCCGGCGACCTCTTCTACGAATGGGATCTGGAAACCGACACAATTGGCTGGACCGGCCAGGTATCGGAGATCATCAATATTTCGGATACAGGCAGCGTCGCGACGGGAGACACCTTCCTCAGCCGGATCCATCCCGAAGACCTGCCGCACCGCATGATCGCATTGTCGAACCACTTCGTGCGCAGTGATTCCTTTGACCGCGAATTCAGGCTGCGTGACGATTCCGGCCAGTTCATCTGGATTCGCGAACGCGCCGTCGTCACCAAGTCTTCGAACGGCAAACCAATGCGACTGACCGGCATGGTCCGTTGCATCGACGACCGGAAACGTTCCGAGGAAGAAGTAAACTTCCTTTCGAATCACGACGCGCTGACCGGTCAGTACAACCGGCTGCGACTGCGCGAAGCGCTGGAACACACAATCAAGCAGGGCCTGCACCGTAATCGGCAAGGCGGGCTGCTTCTGGTCGGGCTCGACAAGCTGAATATCGTGTCCGACGTGTATGGCGAAGAGACGGCCGACGCCATCGTCCTGGCGACCGCGCGGCGTATCGAGGAAAGCATGCGCGTCGGCGACGTGGTGGGTCGGGTCGGGTCCGACCGCTTCGCCGTGATCGTCAACCAATGCAACACGTCCGAGATCTCGACAATCGCAAGCCGTTTCCTGGCGACGATCCGCGAAACCCCCATTTCCACGCCGGCGGGTCAGATGACGATCACCGGCTCGATCGGCATCTCGATATTCCCGACCGATGCGTTGACGGCACATGAGATCGTGGCCAATGCTGACAACGCCCTGCGCGGCGCACGGCGCCTGGGATGCGACTGCTATCTCGAATACAGCGACATGCCGGAGCATACCCGTACGGAACGCCCCGATCTCGTGGTCGCGGAGCAAGTCAAACAGGCACTCAACGAGGGGCGTTTCAAGCTCGCCTATCAACCGATCATGTCGACTGCGACCGGCGAGGTCATCTTCTATGAAGGCCTCGCGCGCATGCTGGATCTGGAAGGCAATCCGGTCGCGGCCGGCGGATTCGTACCCGTCGTCGAGCAAATGGGCCTGATGCGCCTGATCGACCGGAAAGTGCTCGATCTGGGGCTCGACGCGCTCGAGCGCAACCCGGCGATGAACCTGTCGATCAACGTTTCGGGTATGACCGCAGTCGATCCGCTGTGGCTACGGCAGCTTGAGGAACGCCTGCAGGACCGCCGCGATCTCGCGACACGTCTGATCCTCGAAATTACGGAGACAGTCGCGCTCGACGATATCGATGAATCTTCGCGCTTCGTCGACGCGCTCAACAAGTTCGGCTGCCGGGTGGCGCTGGATGATTTCGGCGCCGGCTTCACATCCTTCCGACATCTGCGCGCGCTCAATGTCGCGATGGTCAAAATCGACGGGTCGTTCGTACGCGATCTGGTGCACAACGAAGACAATCTTTTATTCGTCCGCACCCTGATCAATCTGGCCAAGGGAATCGGGCTTGAATCCGTCGCGGAATGGGTCGAAACCGAAGAGGAAGCCGAACTCCTCCGGCGCGAAGGGGTCGACTATCTTCAGGGCTGGCATTGCGGACGGCCGGAGATCGACCCCGACTGGATGGCCTAGGCCCCGAATTCGGGCCTCATGGCGTTCAGCGCGCCAAATCGTCGAGCTGGCGACGCAAGCTCTCGACCTGAGTCTTCAGATCATCAAGCTTCGATTCGTCATCGGACGGGGCCGCCGACCCGCCTTCTTCATTTCCCGGTTCACCGGCACCAGCCGCGCCGTAGGGCGTGAACATCTGGAAGGCACGTTCGAACATCGCCATGTTCTGGCGGCCGAGCTCCTCCCATTGGGCAAACGGGTTCATCGTCTGGCCGACGGCGTTCTGCATATAGTCGCGCATGCGTTCCTGATTGTTCGAAAACGCATCCATCGACGCTTCGAGATAGTTCGGCACCATTGTCTGAAGGCTGTCGCCATAGAACTGGATAAGCTGGCGCAGGAAGCTGACGGGCAGAAGGTTCTGGCCCTTCGATTCTTCTTCAAAGATGATCTGGGTCAGGACAGAGCGGGTGATATTGTCGCCCGATTTGGCATCGACCACCTGGAACTCGGTTCCGTCTTTCACCATCTGGGACAAATCATCGAGGGTCACGTACTTGCTCGTCGACGTGTTGTAGAGTCGCCGATTGGCGTACTTCTTGATGATGATCGGATCTGTTTCGTCTGATTTGGCCATGATTCACGGAACCGCAATGTTCGTCGTTAAGACCCCCAGTATAGCAGAAAAAGAAATTATGTTGCATCGCAGCGGATATTTGTCTCCATCGATTGTCCCGGTGGCGATTCCCGGAAGCGTGGGGCTATAGTCGGACATCATGACCGATCAGCCGGATTTCGCAGCCCTCGCACGGCAGTATCTCGATCTATGGGAGGATCAGCTTTCGGCCATGGCGGCCGATCCCGATCTGGCCGAACAAACCGCACGTTTCTTCGATACGATGACGCAACTGGGTGGACTCACGAACCCCATGGGCGCCCCCGGGCTGGCTGCGCTCATGGCGCAGATGTCCGACAATATGCGCGCAACGACGGACCGATCCGATGGACCCAAAGATCAACATGCATCCGAGGCTGGGGCCGCGCCCGCTGCCGCTGCACCTGATGACCGCGATCAACAGCTGGTCGAGCTCACGCGGCGCCTTGCCGATGTTGAGGAACGCCTCCATCGTCTGGAAGCCGGAAGTGGCCGCGCGGGCCGCACAGCTGCAAAAAAACCTGCCGGCGGAACCGGCGGCCGAAAACGAGGCTGACCCTCTCGCCGACGCCGTCGAGGCCGAGATTGCCGCACGGCTGACCGCGTTCTCCGCCGGCGTGAACGCCTACAGGCACCATCCCTATCATCGCGACCTGGCCGACCCGCCAACCTTATGGAAATCGGGCGCGGCCCGGCTGCTCGACTACGGGCACGGTGACGGACAGCCGGTTCTGTTCGTGCCGTCCCTGATCAACCGGGCCTATATCCTCGATCTGTCCGAACGGCGCAGCCTGATGCGCTGGCTCGCGGCCGAGACCGGCCTTCGCCCCCTTCTGGTGGACTGGGGCCTGCCCGGACCGGCGGAACGCAACTTCACGCTCACCGACTACATCACCGGGCCGCTCGCGGGTGCACTGGGCCAGGCTGTCGCACTGGCAAAAGGACCGGTGCCGGTCGTCGGTTATTGCATGGGCGGCCTGCTGGCGCTGGCGCTCGCGGCGCAGCGGCCGACCGAAGTCTCCGCGCTTGGCTTGCTCGCCACCCCATGGAATTTCCACGCCGAGCGCAAGGCCCATGCCGAAGCGCTCGCCCGCGCGGTCGAGGCCTCGGCTACCCTTCTGGAGGCATATGGCGAACTGCCGGTGGATATCATCCAGTCGATGTTCTCGGCGCTCGATCCGTTCATGGTCCCCCGCAAATTCATCCGTTTTGCTACGGCGCAACCGAACAGCCAGGCGGCGACTGACTTCGTGGCGCTGGAAGACTGGCTGAATGACGGGGTGCCGTTGTCCGGACCCGTTGCACGCGAATGCATGGGCGGCTGGTACGGCCGCAACACGCCCCATGAAGGCCGTTGGGAAATCGCGGGTGCCGCGGTCCGTCCCGAGGCGATTACCGTCCCGGCGCGGGTGCTGATCCCCCGCCAGGACCGCATCGTCCCGCCGGCATCGGCACAATCTCTGGCCGACGCATTGCCGAACGCCGAAGCCAGCAGCCCGCCGCTCGGACATATCGGGATGGTCGCGGGGTCTCGCGCCCGGAAACTTGTTTGGGAACCGCTCGGTGACTGGCTGTCAGATGTCTCGTGCCGGTAGTATGCTGGACTCGGCCTCCAACCCGGTCTATATCCAATGAAGTCTGAAAATCGGCGGGTTTCAGGGAGTTTGTGCGATGCGCAACGAACCCGGATCGATCCGCAGCCTTAATCAGGAGAGCTAAATGTCGGACGTCGTGATTGCCGGGGCAGCCCGGACACCTGTCGGAGCCTTCAACGGCGCACTTGCCAGCCTCAGCGGCGCGGAGCTTGGTACGGTTGCCATTTCAAACGCACTCGAGCGGGCCGGCGTCCCGGCGGCGGATGTCGACGAAGTGGTGATGGGTCAGGTCCTGACCGCCGCGACCGGCATGAACCCGGCCCGCCAGGCGCTGCTGGCCGCGGGTATCCCGGAAGACCGGACGGCCTATCTGATCAACCAGGTATGCGGCTCGGGCCTGCGCGCCGTCGCCCAGGGTTTCCAGTCGATCAAACTTGGCGAGGCGGATGTCGTCGTCGCGGGCGGCCAGGAGAGCATGAGCCAGTCGCCCCATGCGTCGCAAATGCGCAACGGCACCAAGATGGGTGACGTCAAATTTGTCGACACGATGATCAATGACGGCTTGTGGTGCTCGCTGATGGGCTACCACATGGGCACCACGGCGGAGAATGTCGCGGAGAAGTGGCAGATCACGCGTGATGAGCAGGATGCGTTTGCGGCCGGCTCCCAGCAGAAGGCCGAAGCCGCCCAGAATGACGGACGGTTCGCCGACGAGATCGCGGCCGTCACGATCCAGACACGCAAGGGCGACATCGTGGTCGACGCCGACGAGTATCCCCGGCACGGCACCACGGCCGAAACGCTGGGCAAGCTCCGCCCCGCTTTCTCCAAGGAGGGCACCGTCACCGCGGGCAACGCCTCGGGGATCAATGACGGCGGTGCTGCGGCAGTACTGATGAGCTCGGACGAGGCCGCCAAACGCGGCATTACCCCGCTGGCGCGGATCGCCTCCTGGGCGACCGCCGGCGTCGATCCCGCCGTGATGGGCTCGGGCCCGATCCCGGCCAGCCGCAAGGCACTGGAGCGGGCCGGCTGGAGCGTCGACGATGTGGATCTGGTTGAGGCCAACGAGGCCTTCGCTGCCCAGGCCATCGCGGTCAATCGCGACATGGGCTGGGACCCGGAGATCGTCAACGTCAACGGCGGCGCCATCGCCATCGGCCACCCGATCGGTGCGTCCGGCGCGCGGGTGCTGGTCACCCTGCTGCACGAGATGCAGAAACGCGATGCCAAGAAGGGTCTCACCACCCTGTGTATCGGCGGCGGCATGGGCATCGCGCTCTGCGTCGAACGCGACTAGGCGTCGCGCAGCGCAAGCCGCACCGGAATAACGGGGAACGCAAATTTCAACGCGGGCAGCACGAGAACGCCGGTTACAGGCGTCGGCATTCCGCCTAACTGGGAGAGTGAAATGGGTCGAGTTGCATTGGTTACAGGCGGCACACGAGGGATCGGTGCCGCAATTGCGATCGCATTGAAAAATGCGGGCCGCGACGTCGTCGTCAACTATGCCGGCAACGATCACGCCGCACGCGAATTCGAAGAGGCCACCGGCATCAAGGCCATGAAGTTCGATGTCTCCGACCATGAGGCTGTCGCGGCCGCCGCCGCCGAGATCGAGAAGGATCTCGGGCCCATCGAGATTCTGGTCAACAACGCCGGTATCACCCGTGACGGCACCATGCACCGGATGACCTACGAACAGTGGAAGGACGTGATCGACACCAACCTGTCGGGCGTATTCAACTGTTCGCGCGCAGTCATCGAGGGCATGCGCGAGCGCAGCTTCGGCCGGATCGTGAACATCGGTTCGAT
The DNA here is from genome assembly GCA_039980135.1 of Alphaproteobacteria bacterium. Lineage (NCBI taxonomy): Bacteria > Pseudomonadati > Pseudomonadota > Alphaproteobacteria > Alphaproteobacteria bacterium. The sequence continues at coordinate 909,921 of JBDXCV010000003.1, read as the reverse complement.
CAACGGCCAGGCCGGCCAGTATGGCCAGGTCAACTACGCCGCCACGAAGTCGGGTATTCACGGTTTCACCAAGGCACTCGCCCAGGAAGGCGCGTCAAAGAACATCACGGTCAACGCCATCGCGCCGGGCTATGTGGACACCGATATGGTGCGCGCGGTCCCGCCGGACGTGCTTGAGAAAATTATCGCGGGCATCCCCGTCGGGCGGCTGGGCAAGGCCGACGACATTGCGCGCGGCGTTATTTTCCTGACGGCCGACAACGCCGACTTCATCACCGGGTCGACCCTTTCGATCAACGGTGGCCAGCATATGTACTAAGCCGCCGGGAACCGACAGTACCCGGAAATGCTCGAACTGCTGACCGACCCGGCCGCGTGGGCCAGCCTGCTGACCTTGACCCTGCTCGAGGTCGTGCTTGGCGTCGACAATGTGATTTTCCTGTCGATCGTCACATCGCGCCTGCCGGCCGCACAGCAACCGCGCGCCCGGCGGATCGGGCTGATCATGGCGCTCGGCGGCCGGGTGGTGCTGCTGCTCGCGCTCGGCTGGCTGATCGGACTGACCGCGCCGTTTGCGTCATTCCTGGGCATCGAATTGTCCTGGCGGGACCTGATCCTCGCGGTCGGCGGGTTGTTCCTGATCTACAAGGCCACAACCGAAATCCACGTCATGCTCGAAGGCGATACAGACGGGCATGGCCATGGCGGCAAACCCGGCTCGGCGGTCTTCGCCGCCGTGCTGGTGCAGATCTTCCTGCTCGATCTGGTCTTCTCGCTGGATTCGGTCCTGACCGCCATCGGCATGGCCGACGAGATCGTCATCATGGTGGCCGCCGTGACCATTGCCATCGGCGTCATGATCGTCGCGGCGGAACCCCTCAGCGCCTTCGTGCAACGGCATCCGACGGTGAAAATGCTGGCGCTGTCATTCCTGCTGCTGATCGGCGTGGCACTGATCGCCGACGGGTTCGAATTCCACATCCCGCGCGGCTATCTCTATTTCGGCGTCGCCTTCGCCACGGCGATCGAAATTCTCAACCTGATTGCCCGCAAACGGCGTAACGGCACGACACGAGAAACCGCCGAATGAGCCGCGAATATCCCGACCGGCCCATCGTGGGGGTCGGGGTTGTCGTGCTGCGGGCGGATGAAGTCCTGATGATCCGCCGCGGGCGTGAGCCGCGCCTCGGCCAGTGGAGCATCCCCGGCGGCAAACAGGAACTCGGCGAGACCTGGCAGGACACCGCCGTGCGCGAAGTGCGCGAGGAGACCGCCGTGGAGATCGACGTGATCGGCATCGTCGATGTGGTCGATGCGATCGTCAGGGACGGCGACCCGCCGCGCCCCGGGACGGCCGGTATCGGCACCGAAGACACTGGGCTGGCGGCGGCGAACGACGACGACGCCACGAATGTCACCGCGCTGCATGGCAGGCCGCTAGAGGACACGCCACGGCAGGACATGGCGCGCATACGCTACCATTACACCCTCGTCGATTGCGCAGCGGTCTGGGTCGGCGGCGACCCCGTGGCCGGTGGCGACGCCGCCCACGCCGAATGGTGGCCGCTCGACCGGATCGGGGAATTGTCGCTCTGGTCCGAGACGGTCCGCATCATCATGCAAGCCGCCACGCTGGTCTCGTCTCGGCGGCCCGAACCTCGGTGAACACCACACCGGGGACAAGCAGCAGGCGCCGGGCCACGCTGATCGGCCTGTCGGCGGTGCTGATCTGGTCCACACTCGCGCTGTTCGGCGCGCTTGCCGGCCCGGTCCCGCCCCTGCAGCTCGTGGCGATGGCCTTCACCATCGTCTTTGTTCTCGCCGCAACCATCTGGCTGCTGCGCGGCGAGAACCCTCTGAGCCATCTGCGCCAGCCGGCGCCTGTTTGGGCGCTCGGGATCACCGGTCTGTTCGGCTATCACCTGCTCTATTTCGCCGGCATCCAGAACGCGCCGCCGGCCGACGCCAACCTGATCAACTATCTCTGGCCCATGCTGATCGTTCTTTTTTCGGCCCTGTTACCGTCCGACACCGGCGTCGGTCGCCTGCGCTGGTATCACCTCGCGGGCGCCGCCCTGGGCTTCGCCGGCACCGCCTTGATCGTCATGGGCAACGGCCCGTGGGACGCCAGCCTGCAGGTCCGCCCGGACTACATCGACGGTTATCTGGCCGCTGCCGGGGCCGCGCTGGCCTGGTCGGGCTACTCGGTGTTGTCGCGACGCTTCGCCCACATCTCGACCGACGCGGTCGGCGCCTTCTGCGGCGGTACCGCGTTGCTGGCATGTGCCGCACATTTCGCACTCGAGACGACCGTCTGGCCGGACGGAATCATCGCCTGGCTGGCGGTGCTCGGCCTCGGCCTCGGCCCGGTGGGCGCAGCCTTCTTCGTCTGGGATCATGGCGTCAAGCATGGCGACCTGCGGGTACTCGGTGCCGCCGCCTACGCCGCCCCCCTGCTCTCGACCGTGCTGCTGGTCGCCACCGGGCTGGCGGCGGGAACATGGACGTTGGTCGCGGCCTGTTTACTTATCGTCGGGGGCGGGTTGCTCGCCGCCCGCGAGATGCTGACAGCCAGAGGCTAGCCGCCCGCCTGGGCGTTCACGAAGGCACGCATGTGGAACGCGGCCTGGGCGGGCGTATACATGTAATCCTGCCCGACCGGACAGGCCCGCCGCGCCAGGCACCCCCTTCCCATGCAATCGCCGCTGTCCGCCGCCGTGATATGCCCGGCGCAGGCGCGCACGTCATAGGCCGACCCGTCAAAAGCGCTCACAGGGCAGGCGGACAGGCAGGGCTTGTCGGCGCAACTATCACAGGGTGACGGCGTTGGATCCGGTGTCGTGAGTTCGAGTTTTTCAGAAAAGGCCAAGGCTCCGCGGTAGGCGTGCCACAACCCGAACACCGGATGGATCAGCACACCGACCGGCGAGGGATAAACCGGCTCGGTCTGTTGCGCCCAGCGCTGGAACGGCAAATGGGGTGGCCCACCGGAGGGAAACAGGGGCGTGGCGCCGAGCGACGCCGCAATGTCGGTCAAGACATCCAAAATCCACGCATCGAGAGGATTGGCATCGCCTGGATAGTCGCCGCGCACGGCATCGAACGCCGCCCACATGTCCGGCCCGGCATTGCCGACCAAGACGAGGGTCGCTGGATCCCCCGGCACCTTGTCTTCGAGTACCGGATGGAACCCGCCGCGCGGGATCAGCCCGTGCTCGGCAAGCGCAGACTTGATATGGTCCATACGCATGCTGAATTCCTCATGCTGAGCGCGTCGAAGTATGAGGAACGGAGCGCCACCCTGTCCTTCGCCAGGCTCAGGATGAGGTGTCGCAAACTAGCTCAGCTACTCCGCCGCGATGGCCTTCTTCAGATAGTCGCGGTCGAGCAACTCGGCGATCTGGACCGTGTTCAGGGCCGCGCCCTTACGCAGATTGTCCGAAACGACCCAGATATTCAGCCCGTTGTCGATCGTCGAATCCTCACGGATACGGCTGACATAAACCCCGTCTTCGCCGGCCGCTTCCTTGGGTGTGACATAGCCCTCATCGGCACGGTGATCGACCAGCACCACGCCGGGTGATGCGCGCAGGGCCGCGCGGGCGTCCTTGGTGGAAACCTCTTTGGCGAACTGGATATTGATCGATTCGGCATGGCTGATGAACACGGGCACCCGCACACAGGTGGCCGTCAGCTTGATCTTCGGGTCGAGAATCTTCTTGGTCTCGACCGTCATCTTCCACTCTTCCTTGGTCGACCCGTCATCCATGAACACGTCGATATGGGGAATGACGTTGAAGGCGATCGGCTTGGTGAACTGTTTCGGCTCGACCGGGTCGTTCACATAAACGGCGCGCGTCTGGTTGAAGAGCTCGTCCATCGCGTCCTTGCCCGCACCCGACACCGACTGGTAGGTCGAGACGACCACCCGCTCGATGCCGAAGGCATCATGCAGGGGCTTGAGGGCGACGACCATCTGGATCGTCGAGCAGTTCGGGTTGGCGATGATGTTGCGCTTGGTATAGCCGGCCGCCGCCTCGGGATTGACCTCGGGCACGATCAGCGGCACGTCGGGATCCATGCGGAACTGGGACGTATTGTCGATGACGATGCAGCCCGCCGCCGCGGCCTTGGGCGCGTATTTCGCCGACACAGCCGAGCCGGGCGAGAACAGGCCGATATCGGTGCCGGCGAAGTCGTATTCGGCCAGGTTCTGAACGATCAGAGTCTGGTCCTCACCAAAAGAGACCTCGCGCCCGACCGAACGCTCGCTCGCCAAAGCGACAACCTCATCCGCCGGGAACTCGCGCTCCGCCAGCGTTTGCAGGAGTTCGCGGCCGACATTGCCTGTCGCGCCGACCACCGCAACCTTATAGCCCATGGGTCCTATCCTTTGATCCCCGGCCACATTGCCCGGGGTGCGGGCGTTGACATAAGCCCGAAATGCCGGTTTTGCAAGGTTTGTGCACCGAAACGCGGCGCAAACCCCGGCCTATGTCTTGTGCGCGAGGATGCTCACATAGTTCATGTAGCCGTAGAACGTGCCGGCATCGATCCGCCGGCGGGCCTCCGCCTCCAACGCATCGGCTTCGGCCTGCGCGATCTTGCCCGCCGCGACCAGGTAGTAGGCGCCGCGCAAGGTCCAGCCCAGGGTCAACACGGGTTCGTCTGTGTCCAGATGGCCGTGACTGCGCGTCGGGGCCGCGTCGAACCCGATATCGCGCAACATGCCGGGCAACCGGCGTACGAGCCAGCGGTCATTCACATTGTCGTCGACGAAGGCATCGACGCAGACCTGCAACGGGTCGTCGTCGGTCAGAGCGACGGACATGGTCGTGAAGTCGCCGTCATAGATCGCAACCACGCCTCCGGGCTTCAGGACTCGTCGCACTTCGGCCAGAACAGCTTCCGGGCCGGGCACATGGGTCAGCAGCGTGTGCAGCACGACGACGTCGAAGTCGGCATCGCCGAACGGCAGTTCGCGCGCGTCCGCCTGTTCGAAGGATACATTCGGAAGTTCCGCGGCCAGCTCGCGTCCACGCTCGAGGAAAGGTTCGAGCTGATCGACACCCACCACCTCGCCCACGCCCGGTATGGCGGCAATCATCCGGGACTGGGGGCCCGTGCCGCAGCCGATATCGAGCACCCGTGCGCCCGCGGGAAAGTCAACGTCTGCGAGATACGAGCGGAGTGCTGCCGTCTGCTGCGGGGTCGCCGCACGGCGTTCCAGACTTTCCTTCATCGCCTCCAGAATCTCTTCCGGGATCGCATCCGGGTTCACATAAATATCGGGCACACCTGTCTCCTCGCCTTGCCGGCTTTCTATGTGCCAGAATTCGCGCCATGACCGAACGGTTTTCCACCTATGCCGACTTCTGGCCGCATTATCTGCGCGACCATGCCCGCCCACAAACCCGCGCGCTGCACTATGCAGGCACGCTCGCGGGCCTGCTGCTGGTCGGGTTTTCCGTTGTCGTCGGCCCGTGGTGGCTCGTGCTCGTGGCTCTGGTGGCCGGCTATGGTCCGGCCTGGATCGCCCACGGGCTGGTCGAACGCAACCGCCCCACCACTTTTACCCATCCGGTCTGGTCACTGCTCAGCGACTTCCGGATGTTGTACCTTTGGATGACCGGGCGCCTGGCTTCCGAACTCGCGGGCGCGGGCGTCGGTCAGAAAACTGGTTCACCGCAACCCTGAGGAGGAAATCATGCACGCACGTATAAGCTGGGGGAAAATCCAGCCGGGACAGTGGGACGCTTTCGAGGCCGCCTTCAAGGATGTCGTCGGCAAAGCGGGGCCGCAACCGGGCCTCAAGGGCCGTTACCTGTTTCGGGATACCAACGATCCCGACGCCGGATTTACGCTCAGCCTGTGGGACAGCGAATCCCACATGACCGAATACGAAGCGAGCGGCACCATGAAGGACAATGTCCTCCCGGCGATCGAAAGATTCTTCACGGGTGAATACACAACCACGCATGTCGAAGCCTGCTACAGCGAGAACGACGGCTAGGTGATTTCATCGTCTGTGCGTGCCGGCGTGTTGATGTTGGCGCTGGCGGCCTGCGCCGGCGGCCCGCCCGACAACCCGCTGGTCGGCGACTGGCATGCCGCCTCGCCGACCGCGCTGCGGGCGCATGGCAACATCATCGGGTTCCGCGAGAATTGCCTGATCGTCCGCGGCAACCGGGTGAATGTCAGGGTCGCGCGCCCGATCGTCTTCGGCGAGGGGATTGACGGTACGTTCGTCTGGTACGGGCCGCCGGCCGTTGCCACGCCAAGGCGCGAAGACGACGCGGCGCGGGTGATCTTCATTTCACCCAACCGCATTCAGATCATCTGGCCGCGCGGGGTCGAGACGGATTACCTGCGCGCGATCGGCGGCGTCGGTGCCAACAGCAGCAACGACGACTGCATCACGCCATAGACGTTTTTTTTGGTTTCAGCCCCCGGAACGAAACGGCGGGAACATGACGGGTGACTGACCTTCCGTCTTGACCGGCGCGCGGCTGCGAGAACTGGCCAACGCGTTGTCCAGAAACGCGTTGATACGGGTTTTGGTATCGACCTGACGGTCTGCCTCGCCCTGCTCGATCGCAGCGAGCATAGCCTGGGAGACCCCGCACTGCCCGCTGGCATGCTGGATGCCCGTTGTGGTTTCGACGACCTGCTGCGCAGACGCAGGCGCCGCCAGAAAGCACGGCGCGACGATGGTAATGCCAAGAATGATCGTACGCATGGGCCAAACCCCGGATTGGTCGCACAGAGGCTAGCCCCATACGTCGCGCGGCGTCAAATCACGCCTCATTGAGCCAGCTATGCCGTAATCCGGTCGAGTTCGGCCAGCAAATGGTTGCCCATCTCCTCGGTCGACACCGGCGTGCAGCCGTCTTGCATGATGTCGGCGGTGCGGAAGCCCTCATTCAGCACATTCTGCGCCGCCTGTTCGACCAGATCGGCCTCGCGGCCCAGATCGTAGGAATACCGCAGCATCATGCCGAAGGAGAGCAGCATGGCGATCGGATTGGCCTTGCCCTGCCCGGCGATATCCGGTGCCGAACCATGGACCGGCTCGTACATCGCCTTGCGCGCGCCCGTGACCGGGTCCGGTGCACCGAGGCTGGCCGACGGCAGCATGCCGAGTGAGCCCGTCATCATCGCCGCCTCGTCCGACAGGATATCGCCGAACAGGTTATCGGTGACGATCACGTCGAACTGGTGCGGGTAGCGAATCAGCTGCATGGCGCAATTGTCGGCCAGGATGTGGTGGAACTCGACGTCGGGATATTCCTTCGCCACTTCGGCCGAGACCTGCCGCCAGAACACGCCGGTCTCCATGACGTTGGATTTTTCCGCGCAATGCACCTTGTTGCCGCGCTTGCGTGCCAGCTCGAAGGCGACCCGACAGATCCGGACGATCTCGTCCTTGGTATAGGCCTGGGTATCGACGACACGGACGGTACCGTCCTCCAGGGTCTGCTCACCTTTCGGCTGGCCGAAATAGACGCCCGAGGTGAGCTCACGCAGGATCATGATGTCCAGCCCCTTGACCACTTCGGGTTTCAATGTCGAGGCCTCGACCATGGCGTCCATCACCACGGCCGGACGGAGGTTGGCGAACAGATCGAGGTCCTTGCGCAGGCGCAACAGGCCCGCTTCGGGCCGGTGCTCGCGCGGCACATCATCCCATTTCGGGCCACCGACGGCGCCGAACAGCACCGCGTCGAGGGTCATCGCCTTCTCCATGGTCTCTTCCTGGATCGAGACCCCGTGGGCGTCGTAGCAGGCGCCACCGACCGGCGCCTCGTCGATCTCGAAACGAACGGCTTCCTTCGCCTCGAACCAGCCCATCACGCGGCGGACCTGTTCCATCACCTCGGGTCCGATGCCGTCGCCCGGCAGGACCAACACGCTCTTGTTCGCGGCCATCGATAAAATCTCCCCTTATTTTCGTCTCCGGCGGCGTTCGCTCGGAGTGTGCTATTTCCCGGATCGTCACCCCCGCGCAGGCGGGGGTCCATAGTCACCGCACCCGATCAGGTAATCACGGAGTTTATGGATTCCCGCCTGCGCGGGAATGACGATCAATGTTCGTTACGATGCGTTCTTGTAAAGCCAGGGCTGCTCGCTGCTCTGGCCGCCCTCGAAGTCCGCAATCTTGCTGCCCTGCTGCATGGTCAGGCCGATATCATCGAGGCCTTCCAGCAGGCATTGCTTGAGGAACGGATCGAGTTCGAACGGATAGACGACGCCGTTGGGCGCATGGATTTCCTGCTTTTCCAGGTCGACCGAAATCTCCGGGTTCTCCGGGTCGCTCGCCACCGACATCAGAACGTCGATCTGTTCCTGGGGCAGCTTGATCAGAAGCATGCCGTTCTTGAAGCTGTTGTTGTAGAAGATATCGGCGAAAGTCGGCGCGATCACCACCTTGATGCCGAAATCCTGGAGCGCCCAGGGGGCATGCTCGCGTGAGGAGCCGCAGCCGAAATTGTCACCCGCGATCAGGATTTCCGCATTCGTGTAGGGTTCCCGGTCGAGGATGAAATCGTCACGCGCCGTCCCGTCTTCGTTGGTCCGCATCTCGTAGAACAGGCCCTTGCCGAGGCCCGTGCGGGCGATCGTCTTCAGGAACTGCTTCGGGATGATCTTGTCTGTGTCGACATTGACCAGCGGCAGCGGTGCGGCCACGCCGGTCACCTTGTTGAACTTTTCCATTCCCAACTCCTAACGTTTGAGCACGAGGCACCCGGCCAGCATGTCATGCGAGCCCTGGCGCCGCGGAATTATCTCTGACGATCGTGTCGCTCACGCGTCCAGATCACGCACGTCGGTGAGCTTGCCCGCGATCGCGGCGGCGGCGGCCATGCCCGGGCTGACCAGATGGGTGCGTCCGCCACGTCCCTGCCGGCCCTCGAAATTACGATTCGAGGTCGACGCGCAGCGCTCGCCCGGTGCCAGCTTGTCGGCATTCATGGCCAGGCACATGGAGCAACCCGGCTCGCGCCAGTCGAAGCCGGCGGCCAGCAGGATCTTGTCGATCCCCTCGGCTTCGGCCTGCGCCTTCACCAGGCCCGAGCCCGGCACCACCATCGCATGCACCTTGTCGGAGACCTTGCGGCCTTCGGCGATCGCGGCGACCGCGCGCAGATCCTCGATCCGTCCATTGGTACACGAGCCGATGAACACCTTGTCGACCGTGACATCGGCCATCTTCGTGCCGGGCGCGAGGTCCATATATTCCAGCGACCGCTCCCAGGCCTGGCGCTGATTATCGTCCTGGGCGTCATTCTCGGGATCGGGGACCTCGCCGGTGATCGGCACCACATTCTCGGGGCTGGTGCCCCAGGTGACCTGCGGCGGGATATCCGGCGCGGACAGGCGCACTTCCTTGTCGTAGACCGCGCCCGCATCGCTGGGCAGTGTGCGCCAATAGGCCTCGGCCGCCTCCCACGCCGCGCCCTTCGGCGCCATCGGGAGGCCCTTGAGATATTCGTAGGCCGTGTCGTCGGGTGCGACCAGGCCGGCGCGCGCGCCGCCCTCGATCGACATGTTGCACATGGTCATGCGCCCTTCCATCGAGAGCGCCTGAACGGCGTCACCGGCATACTCGATGACGTGGCCGGTGCCGCCGGCCGTGCCGATCGCGCCGATGATGGCGAGGATCATGTCCTTCGCGGTCACACCGACGGAAAGGTCGCCGTCGACGGAAACGAGAAAATTCTTCGCCGGGCGCTGCAGCAACGTCTGGGTGGCGAGCACATGCTCGACTTCCGATGTCCCGATACCGAAGGCCAGCGCACCGAACGCGCCATGGGTGGCCGTGTGGCTGTCGCCGCACACAATCGTTGTCCCCGGCAGGGTGAAACCCTGTTCCGGGCCGATGATGTGCACGATGCCCTGACGGATATCGTCCATCTCGAA